>CAMTPC010000001.1 GCA_947074295.1 uncultured Bacteroides sp.
ATCGAATTGGCTTGTACCAGATTACCAATGCCAAAGGCTGCCATAGCTGTAAAGATAGAAAATAAAACTGCCAGCCACTTCATACCCAAACCACGGTCGAGTGCATACATCGGTCCACCTGCCATCTCGCCTTTCTGATTCTTCACACGATATTTAATGGCCAATAGACCTTCACCATATTTCGTCGAGATGCCCAACACACCAGTGATCCAACACCAAAAAACGGCTCCTGGTCCACCCAGACTTACTGCAGTGGCCATGCCAATAATGTTTCCTGTACCCAGTGTTGCCGCCAGCGAAGTAACCAATGCGCCAAACTGGCTTACCTCACCATGTGTTCCATCTTCCTTGGAAACTGATAAGCGAATGGCTTTTAAAATATGACGTTGCGGAAATTTTAATTTAATTGTGAGGAATAGATGAGTGCCTAATAGAAGTATAATCATAGGCCATCCCCAAAGGAAAGAGCTAAGTGTGGAGAAGAATTGTTCCATTTATAATGTAGTAGTGCTGATATGTTTAGTATTATTTTGCGATAGAATACACCAGTTTTATCTCAATTTTCCAGCATATCCCAAATATCGGTGGCAATATACTAACATTTAATGATAATACTACATGATTTAACAATTACTTTTGTGATGTCATGTCTATCTTGGTTTCATCAAATCCCCATTCCAATAATTGCACTTTTAAAGTGGTTAGAAGTTCGTCGCTCATTTGCGGCGTTCGAGACAACACCCACAGATTGCTTTTATTTTTATTGGACACAATCGTCCATTGATAATCTTTATCCAAAGCGATAATCCAGTAATCCGATTTGAATGGCCAAAAGAATTGTACCTTTAATTTACTATTTGTGCGCTTATCACAAACAAATGCTTTACCTTCAATAGATTTGACTCGCCCATTTACGATACCAGAATTTATTACTGTAATATAATCTAGATTGGGATGGATAATATACTCTGCAGTAACCTCAGTCATGCCTTTCTCAAACCATAGAGTATAACGAGCAATCTCATACCATTTCCCTGCATATCTATCGAGATTTAAAGATTTGACAGTAGGAAGATAAGAATCTCTACGTGAAGAAAAAGATCCAAGAATAGAATGAAGATAAGATTGTATGCGCATAGTGGTTGATTTATGAATGAATAATAGCTAGAATATAAATCAAAAAACAACAAGAATTGTTCGAAAGGAAAGTTATGGGCAAAAAAAAAGGAGTCACGCCTGACTCCAACCTTTGTTAACCTTAAATCTAATACTATGAAAAACACAATGCAAATATAGGTACTAATTACAACATTGCAAATTACACAAGGATAATCAGATGTTTTATAACATATATTAAAACTAATCGTACTAATCGAAGCTTTATTAAACATTTCTCAAAGAAAATTGTATCAATAAAAAGGCGAAACGACCTTTTACCTAATTTTGTGCCCTAATATAAACAACAATAATTAAAAAGAAATGAAAAAGGTAAGTTTTGCTGCGATTGCAATGGCATCTTTACTAATGCAAGCCTGCTCGCCAGCCGTAAAAAAACAAGTTGATGAACAAGTGATGGAGACCCATGTATTACACGAAAATGATGTTAAGACTTTGACTCCAGACTCAGTGTTGATGATTCTTATTGAGGGAAATAATAACTTCACGACAAAGAATACGACTTCACGCGATGTGTTGGAACAAATCAAGGAATCAGATGAGGCGGGTCAACATCCTATCGCTATCATACTATCGTGCATTGATTCTCGTGTTCCGGTTGAATATATATTTGATAAAGGGGCAGGCGATATATTCGTGGCACGACAAGCAGGTAATGTAATCGATGCAGATATTCTAGGAAGTATGGAGTATGCATGCGAACATGCTGGTTCTAAGATCATAATGATTCTTGGACACGAACATTGTGGAGCGGTTCACGCAGCAGTGGAACATGTTGAAGCAGGGAATATGACACAAATGTTGGCGAAAATAGAACCCGCTATCAAAAGTTGCATGAACGATAGTACAGATACTGACTCTGAAGAGTTCCTTAGTGTGGTGACAAGAAAGAATGTCGAGAATATGGTCGAACAGGTGAGACGAGATAGCCCCATATTAAATGAGATGGAAGAAAAAGGAGAAATAAAAATTGTAGGCGCCATTTTTGATCTTAAGACGGGTAAGGTAGAGCTTATTTAAAGAATTAAATCATATTTTTCACGACCAAAGCAAGCGATTGTTTTGGTCGCATTATTTAGCACCAGTTGCTTATTAGCGCTAAATGCAACTCTTTTTTACTTAATATTAGACTATTGTAAACATTTAAAACAGTCATTCTGTTTTCATAACATTTATAAGATGGGTAAGATAGTTATATTTGCAACAATAATTTTATCAACCTATTAAACCCCTTTATTATGACATTTAAAATGGCTATTTTGGCAGCTGTTCTAACTCTGGGTGCAACAGCTAATGCGCAACAACATGAAAACATCCAAACACCTGCACAAGCTATAGAGGCTTTGAAAGAAGGAAATACACGTTTTATCACAGACAATAGAACCCTACCTAATCAGTGCAAAGATCATAGAAAAAGCTTAAAAAAATCACAAGCTCCTTTCGCTGCTATCGTTACATGTTCGGATTCACGCGTACCTGCTGAACTACTTTTTGATAATGGCTTCGGTGACCTTTTTGTGATTCGTACTGCCGGCAACACAGTAGTAGACAGCTCTACTCAAGGAAGCGTGGATTATGCAGTGAATCATCTTGGAGTGAAACTAATCGTAGTTTTAGGACATACTAACTGCGGTGCCATTAAAGCGGTGGTAACATCAACAGGCAATGATACCCCAAAATGTGCACACGAAGCGAGCATGCAAGGTGAACTACCAACATTAATTGGCAAAATCGCTGATTGCATCCCTCAATATAAAGGGAAGTCCGAATCGTTTGATGAAGCAATCATGGCCAATGTACATGCACAATCTGAAAAAATAGCAGCACTCCCCCATGTGCAAGCTCAGATGGCAGAAGGAAAGCTAGCTGTAGTTAGTGCGCTTTACGATCTAAAAACAGGCGAGGTCATATTTGAATAAGAGCCTATAACACATTTAAATATACAAAAAGAGACTCTCTTCTGAATTAAATCATGAAGAGAGTCTCTTTTTATATTGTGAATAATCGAAAGGGATTATTCCTCGTCCATCAAAATGTCTAGAATCTGACATGCAGCCTTTGCCACTGGAGTACCAGGACCAAAGATGGCAGCAACACCAGCCTGATATAAGAATTCATAATCTTGTGCTGGAATCACACCACCCGCAATTACGATAATATCTTCGCGACCAAGCTTCTTTAACTCTTCTATAATCTGAGGTACCAACGTCTTGTGACCTGCAGCCAATGAAGACACACCTACTACATGCACATCGTTCTCTACTGCATCGCGAGCCGCTTCGGCAGGAGTTTGGAACAAAGGTCCCATATCTACGTCGAAACCACAGTCAGCATAACCTGTCGCTACTACTTTAGCACCGCGGTCATGACCATCTTGACCCATTTTAGCAATCATGATACGAGGCTGACGGCCTTCTTTTTTCGCAAATTCAGCTGTCTTTTTGCAAGCCAACTCAAAGTCGCTGTCATTTTTACTTTCTGATGAATACACGCCTGATATAGTTCTGATTATTGCTTTGTAACGTCCTACTATCTTTTCGCAAGCAAACGAGATTTCGCCCAAAGTAGCGCGAAGACGAGCGGCTTCCACAGCTAGTTCTAACAAATTGCCTTCGCCAGTTTCCACACATTTAGTAATGGCTTCCAGAGCTTTCTCTACTTCTTTCTCATTGCGACCTTCTTTGAGGCGTTTTAGGTTCTCGATTTGTTCTTTACGAACAGCAGTATTATCCACTTCAAGGATATCAATTGGATCTTCTTTTTCAAGACGATATTTATTCACACCCACAATAGTCTGGCTTCCGCTATCGATACGAGCCTGAGTACGTGCAGCTGCTTCTTCGATACGCATCTTAGGAATGCCTGTCTCGATTGCCTTAGCCATACCGCCCAACTTTTCGATTTCTTGGATATGCTCCCAAGCCTTTTGAGCCAATTCATCTGTCAAAGTCTCTACATAGTAAGAACCACCCCATGGGTCAACGTTCTTGCATACAAAAGTTTCTTCTTGGATATAAATCTGCGTGTTACGAGCGATACGTGCAGAGAAATCAGTTGGCAATGCGATAGCCTCATCCAAAGCATTGGTATGAAGTGATTGAGTATGACCCAAGGCAGCAGCCATAGCTTCGATACAAGTACGACCAACGTTGTTGAAAGGATCTTGCTCGGTAAGCGACCATCCTGAAGTTTGCGAGTGTGTACGCAATGCCAAAGATTTTGGATTCTTTGGATTGAATTGTTTTACTATCTTTGCCCAAAGCATACGAGCTGCACGCATCTTAGCGATTTCCATGAAATGGTTCATGCCGATAGCCCAGAAGAATGATAAACGAGGCGCAAAAGCATCGATATCAATCCCAGCAGCTGTACCAGCACGAAGATATTCCAAACCGTCAGCAAGTGTATAAGCCAACTCAATATCTGCAGTAGCACCTGCCTCTTGCATGTGATAACCAGAGATAGAGATAGAGTTGAACTTAGGCATCTTCTGTGAAGTATATTCGAAGATATCAGAGATAATCTTCATCGAGAACGCAGGTGGGTAGATGTATGTATTACGCACCATGAACTCTTTCAAGATATCATTCTGAATTGTACCAGCCATCTCTTCGAGTTTTGCACCTTGCTCCAAACCTGCATTAATGTAGAATGCCATTACTGGAAGTACAGCACCATTCATAGTCATCGATACAGACATCTTGTTCAATGGAATACCATCGAAAAGCACTTTCATATTATCGAGTGAACAGATAGAAACACCGGCTTTACCTACGTCACCAACTACACGTTCGTGATCGGGGTCATAACCGCGGTGTGTAGCCAAGTCAAACGCTACCGAAAGACCTTTCTGCCCCGAAGCAAGATTACGACGATAAAAGGCGTTAGACTCTTCGGCAGTAGAGAAACCAGCATATTGACGAATCGTCCATGGTCGAAGGGTATACATCACCGAGTAAGGACCACGAAGATAAGGAGGAAGACCAGCAGCATAATTCAAATGCTCCATATTTTCCAAATCTTCATTTGTATAAACAGGCTTTACAGCGATGTGTTCAGGTGTCTTCCAATTAGCTTCCACACCGTTAGCCTTTTGCCATTCAGCGCCATTTATGGGTTGAAAAGCTGCATATATATCTAAGTTTTTAAAATCAGGCTTCATATTGTTGTTTTACAATTTAGCGAATTAAATATAACCTTTGAAGATTACTTCAAAAGCTTTGCGTTAAACTCTTGCAACGTTTCAAGAACATTCACACGTACATGAATGAAGTTCTCGATACCGGCAGCTTTTAGTTCGTCAGTACATTCAGGATTACCTGCAACGATAAACAATGCACGACCATCAACTGCCTTATATGCTGGGATAGCATGTGTAGCATATTCTTCATCGCTAGAACAAAGCACCACGATGTCAGCTCCCATCTTCATAGCTGCATCAACGCCTTCTTCTACTGTTTCAAAGCCTAGATTGTCGAATACTTCATAGCCAGCACAAGCTAAGAAGTTGCAAGCATATTGTGCACGAGCTTGGCGCATTGCCAAGTTGCCGATAGTTAACATGAAGGCCTTGGGACGTTTACCAGAAGCTTCTGTCTGCATACGCAAAGCTTCAAACTCACTACCGGCTCTAGCAAAGTCAAGAGTAGCCACATCTTTTTTGCAAGTATCACCATCACCGCAACAGCAGCCTTCATCCAAAGGACGTTTATCGCCAGCTACTTCATAGAAGTTAGGATATTGGTTAGTCCCCAAAAGGATTTCGCGACGCTGTGCCACAGCTTTATGACGGGCCTTATTAGTTTCGTTGACTGCAGCTTGAACACTGCCCGACTTGATTGCAGCATAGAAACCACCTTCTTCAACTACAGTTAAGAAAATCTTCCAAGCTTGCTCGGCGATAGAAGCGGTTAAAGTCTCGATATAATAGGAACCACCAGCAGGATCGACCACCTTATCGAAATAAGACTCCTCTTTTAATAGAAGCTGTTGGTTGCGCGCTAATCTTTCAGAGAATTCATCTGGCGCCGCATATATTTTATCAAACGGAGAAACAGTCATCGAATCAACACCACCCAAAGCAGCACTCATAGCTTCAGTTTGCGTACGAAGCAAGTTTACATGCGCATCATACATCGTTAGATTATAGGTTGATGTTTCGGCGTGCATTTTCATTTTCGCAGCACAACGGCATTCATCGTGAGGGCCTTTATTGTCGCAATCGCGTGTACACTCGGGTGCATATGAAGCTACGATATTAGCCCACAGTAAACGAGCTGCGCGGAATTTAGCTATTTCTAGGAAATAGTTAGAGCTTACACCAAAGTTGAACTTGATTTTTTTAGCTACAGCAGTTGCAGGCAAACCAGCTTCAGTCAATTGGCTCATATACTCATTACCCCATGCCAAAGCATATCCCAGTTCTTGTGAAATATATGCACCAGCATTGTTCAAAGACAATGCACTTACATTAAGAACGCGATAGAAAGGAAGAGATTGCATAGTATCGAGTAAAGCTTTAGCCATCTGCACCATATCACCTTTTTCCTTGCCGCGTGAGATCATTCGATTGAAATAATCAAAACCAATTGAACCATGAAGCTTAGTTACATCATAGTCTTTCTTTTTGAAGTAATCCACCAAAAAGTTGGCCAAATCCACGGTATGATTCTGACAAGTAGAAAAGTTCAATTCTACACATTCAGCGCAAATATCTTTCAATAAAGCGTCGAAATATGTAGCATTCATATCCTTAGGATTAATCAGAAAAGAAAGTGAATTGACACCTTTATTAAGAATATCCAGCGCTTTTGAATTAGCTTGTTCAGGTGATTCTACTCTAATCTCCTGACGCACCAACCATGCATTACTATCCTTCTTTGTACCACGTAAATAAGGGAAAACGCCTGGAACAGCGTCGGTTGTTTTAAGACCATCAAGGTCTTCCATACGGTAGAAAGGCTTTACTTTAAAACCTTCATTGGTTTTCCAAACAAGTTTCTTCTCAAAGTCTGCCCCTTTCAGGTCAGCATTCACTTTATCCATCCACTTTTCTGTAGATACTGGAGAAAATTCAGAGAAGAGCTTTTCTTTACTGTCTGCCATAGTTTATTATTGATTTAATAGAAAAATTAAAATATCATTTAAACATTATTATACAACATGGTTTGTACTATCTATTTGTATAACATTATCAAGGCAAAGATATATAATAACTTTTAAGGCAGTATTTTTTTTATGGAAATTTCGCACAGAGCTATCTACATGTCGATTTATTGCTATGTGTAGTTTGCATTATGCATAATATGAATCACATTTCATCATCTTAAAACTCTTTGAGAACGATCAGAAATCCAGTACTTCCATTATATCCGTAAGTAAGACATAACTTTGTCAATATCTTAATCATCTTTATTAACCAAGAGTTATATCAGTCAAAGATAAGGATAAAAAAATTAAGAAAATGATTTTTTAAAAGATTCAGAAGTGAGGAATAGCAAATCAACATTAAAGCCTTTAATACAGTTTACTTTGATATTTCCAACCTTTTATACAAAATAGATAGTTCACCTAGGCATAATATTTCAATCAGAAAGCATTAAGGTTAATAAACAAAACGATTGTCGCATTTCCATTACTGATAATTCCATTCTGACAAACATATAAATAAGATCGAAACAAAGATAGGGATAAACTTTAAGACACCACATACATTCTCTAATTTTGCAGAATTTTAAGTAAAGATTGTATGGATTGGATAGAAAATTTGTTGTGGAACCCCGACTCGGTGGCCCACATTGTGTTTCTTTATGCCTTTGTGATAGCGTTGGGGGTATTGTTGGGTAAAATCAAAGTTTTTGGTATTTCGCTAGGTGTTACTTTTGTTTTGTTTACAGGGATTTTAATGGGACATTTTGGCTTTACGGCCGATATACATATTCTCCATTTCATTCGCGAATTTGGACTCATTTTATTCGTATTCTGTATCGGTTTACAAGTGGGTCCTGGATTCTTTTCCTCTTTCAAAAAAGGTGGCATGACGCTTAATCTTTTGGCATTTGGAGTTGTGGTACTCAATATAGCAGTAGCGCTAGCCATTTATTTCATTGGCAATGGCCGAATCGAACTTCCCATGATAATTGGGGTGCTCTATGGAGCCGTGACAAATACACCTGGGCTTGGTGCCGCACAAGAGGCACTTACACAGCTAAATTATTCGGGTCCACAAATAGCATTAGGATATGCCTGTGCTTATCCACTTGGCGTAGTGGGCATCATTGGATCGATCATCGCCATACGTTATATCTGTAAAATCAATCTCACGAAAGAAGATGAGAGTTTAAAAAATGCCGATTCCGAAGATGCACGTCACAAACCCCGATTGATGACTTTAGAAGTACGCAACGAAGGCTTGGATGGTGAAAAGCTGAGCCATATGAAAAGTCTGATAGGAAGACCATTTGTTTGTTCACGTATCTGTCACGAAGGGCATGTAAGTATTCCAAATCAGAAAACGACATTCCACATCGGCGATAAAGTATTCATTGTATGTAGTGAAGAAGATGCTGAAGCTATCAAAGCATTTGTCGGTAAAGAGGTTGAAATGAATTGGGAAAAACAAGATATGCCATTAGTATCGCGCCGTATATTGGTTACCAAATCAGAGATTAATGGTAAGAAGCTTGGCGATCTACATTTTCGTACAAGTTATGGGATAAATATTACACGCGTCAATCGCTCGGGTACTGATCTTTTTGCTGACCCCAACTTAAAGTTACAAGTGGGTGACCGCGTGATGGTAGTTGGCCAAGAAGATGCCATAGAGAGTGTAGCGCATGTATTGGGAAATTCATTAAAGCGCCTCGACCACCCCAATATAATTACAATCTTTGTGGGTATCTTTTTGGGTATTTTCTTGGGAAGTTTGCCCATTGCCTTCCCGGGTATGCCTACGCCGGTTAAATTAGGCTTAGCAGGTGGTCCATTGGTAGTGGCTATTCTGATAGGCCGTTTCGGCTACAAACTACATTTGGTAACTTATACAACGATGAGTGCTAATCTGATGTTACGTGAAATTGGTATTGTTTTATTCCTTGCCAGTGTAGGTATTGAAGCTGGAGCCAATTTCGTCAACACAGTAGTTGATGGAGATGGTTTACTCTATGTAGGTTCGGGTATATTGATTACTATCATCCCATTGCTTATCATAGCCATCATAGGGAGGTTACATTATAAAATCAATTACTTTACATTGATGGGTTTATTGGCTGGTAGCACCACAGACCCACCCGCATTGGCCTATTCCACACAGACTGCCAATAATGATGCACCGGCTGTAGGTTATTCCACGGTGTATCCTCTTACGATGTTCCTCCGCATCATTTCTGGGCAGCTCATCCTACTATTGATGATGTAGATTTAAAGAAAAGGCAACTATCTCATTCCTATTAATAAGGTATGATAGTTGCCTTTTCTTATTTTCAGTATAAAAATCAAGTTATGTCATTTTACACGCCTGTTCAGCTGATTATTGGCTTTACAAGCTTTTGACTTTCCTACACGCTTGCCTGCTGTTGCTTTCTTCTTACGTTTAGCAGCCAAAGCCCCTGGATGTTTACTTCCATCTTTCTTTGTATTCATATCTTCTTTTTTAAACACTATTCCGATAACTATTAACGGTTCAATGAGAACTTCATGCTAAAGCCAAAGTCAGCATTGGTCACTGCATACGATGTAGCCGATACTAATGGCTTATTGCGTTGACGATCATAGTATAGACGTATATTTAAATAACGGCTTAAAGTATAATCGGCAGAAAACGATATTTTCAGAGCTTGATTACCACTCGTAGCCTGTGTATTTTCTGTCTGGATATCGCGAGCCAATGCCGATTGATTGCGGAAAGATACATCCATGCGCAAAGCCAAATCATTATTGATTTTATTTTTCGAGTTCTTCGTATTGCGTCCAGGGAATAGTTCCAGATTGACAAATTTATATCCCATACCCAAAACAAAATCACGCGAAGCAGTCTCTATTATCTGATTGGCCAATAAACTAAGATTCAAAACGCGCGTCTTTTTGTATTCGGCCTTTGTACTCAAACCATTATTGAAGTTTAAGTCTATACCAATAAGAGGCGAGAATTGTTCATTGATAGACACGGCAGATATGTCATACATGCTCGAAGGGATATAATCGCCATTAGTCACATCTTCGATGAAACCTAGATCACCCATATAGCTCACAAAGCTTTGGTACGTATTGTAGCTACCTACACTATATGTACTACGATAGGCATGCGTGATATTAATGCTCTTGAAGTGCTTCTTAAAGAAAGGCAGCTTACTCAGACCACTATATGTTATCTTCCAGTTGGGCAGCATCGAGAAAATACTTGGGAAGAAATCGAGTGTACTCTTTCGTGCATCTCGCCCGCTATAAGCAGCCAAGAATGCGGGCACCATCACATCGGGCGAATATGCATCCACTACTCCAATATTGGGAGTTGTTGCATCGGCACGCGTGGCAGATGTAGGTAAAATAGCCCCATCATAACGTGTCTGCACACGTTGTTGAATCACCTCCATATTATTAAGAAAGCGATCAAACGAAGCCGATGAATAACCATTGGACAAGCGTGGGCGCTCAAAAGCACTTCGGATAGTAATGATGGACATATTAAAGTTGCCACTACGCAGTTCGGGCATACCACTAAACATAAATTGTATCTCATTGGAACGATTATGCGTACGGTTGGCAGTCAAGTCTATTTTCAAATCACGTATCGGTTCGATTGCCATGCGCAACTGTAAATCCTCTTGTGCATTGGTAGTGGCAGGACTTGTTATCGAGTCGCAAAGCAACCATCCCCTATCTACTGCCGAATGTATATATTCTTTTCCTACCATACCAAAGGCAAAGCCTAGTCCAGGAGTAAATCCGTTGTGACTTCGATGTTGTCCAAGCATATCCCCCACTTCGGGTAGAAATCCAGGCAATGTCATGGCATATGTATTCTTATAGCTGATACTGAAATTACGTATCATCATACCAAAGCGAGCCACCGACTGCATAGCCTTATAGCTCTTTTTGTCTTCGGGTTTTGGACCTGGTACAGCCGTTACCTTGATACGCACACTATCGCGTGTATCTATGCGAACCGAGTTGGCATCCAACACTTTGTATCGTATTGCATATCGTTGTCCATCTACAGAAAGCGCACTAATTTTCGGTTTCTTAGAATTCAAATTATGACGGACCACCACTGCAGTATCCATTTTCAATTGAATCTCCCGTTCGAACTTTTTGGGTTTTTCGGTACGCCTGTTCGTCGCAGCAGGTCTGCGTGTATTAGACGATGCAAAGCGGCGATTGACCTCTTTCAGATAGTTACTCTTATTATATAATGTTTCTAGGTTGAAGCGCGAACTGATATCAATAGTACGCTGATTAGCAACTGTGTTTCCCAAGTTATAACCATCCGTCAATGAAACTCCTCTATCCCAATTATAAGATGATGCAAAACGAGCATCAGCAGTGATCCAGTCTGTAGCAGGAATCTTATCGAAAGGCAACTTGTAGGATGCATTAAAAGTTTGTTGATAATCGATAGGGCGACCTAGGCTCAGTAGACTTCGACGAATCGTGTCCTTACGTGCATCATAACTGTCTGGGTCAATATTACGATTCAACACACCATAGGGTTCTTCAATCTCAGCCCTTGTTGCAGATGTAAAGCTCATCTTCAAAGCCTTCGATAAATCCCATCGGATCGAGAAGTCACGATTCCACAACCATGTCTTCGCCACACTTACAGGTATTCCTGTCGGATCGTCCAGCGCTTCCATGTCGCGTAGCTGCAACTCGTAGTAATGCCTTGTCATATCCGTATTGAAAGACAGATTCTGAGGGAGATAATTTAAGTTGAAATCCTTGAAGATACGCATCCATTTGGATTTGCTCTTCATCTGCTTGAATGGCTCCCATGCTTTGTAGGCTGGTGCATAGTTATAGGACAATGCTGCTCGCCAGTCAGTTTCATCTTCATAGACAATGGTGCTCCCTTGATTATGACGCTTCATGAGACTGTAGCTCATCGAGAAGTTAGCCGGATCATAAGGCATCGGATTTTTGCTAGCCACATTAAAAGCCATATTACTAACGCTGAAGCTCTTATAAACAGTCAATTCTTCGGCTATATTCCGCAAAGAGTCACGCTCTCGTTTGTTGGCCAAAGACGCCAATGCATCTTTCATCAACATATCACTATCCAGCGGATTGTATTTAGGCGTGGTTTTCTCGCGCGAATAGGAGAAATAGATAGGTGCATTTAGTTTTAGTGCTTTCGGGAAGAATCGTCCCGCTTCGAATGCTGTAGTAAACTGATACTGATAAAAGTCGTCCATGCGGCGTTCGCTAAGACTCTGCTCCAAGCCTCCAAATCCAGCTGTCTCGATATGTCCGGCAAAGTTTATATTGCCTATGTCCGAAAGTTGCACGTTCATATTGCCGAGTGCAGCCCATCCGCCTTCCTCATCGAAGTCAGACAAACGCAGCTCATTCACCCAAATCTCAGCCGATTTTGTAGCACGCGAATTATTGCGCACACCAATCATCATAGTTTTGATCTCTCCCAACGAAGGATTACCCATCACACTCACTTTATTGGCTGGTTGTTCGGGGTCATATTCAGAATAAATCTTGCTATAGCTCACTCCTAAATTAGGATTTGCCTTAGCGATGTTTCGCTTCTTTTTCAAGTCAGTAAACACCGAAAGCAATACATCCAATGTATTATCTATGGGCCATACTTTATAACGGTCCGATTCTGAATCGTTGTTATAGTGTCCTGGGGCTGTCAATGACAGCGGTATCTCATATTCATAGTAGTTAGCACGATAGTCTGAACCGAAGCGGATGAATACAGACAGTTCGCTATCCTTCACATTAGTGATATTGTCGACCAGAGCCTCTGCATGAGTGAACATTTTCAGTCGCTTATAATAGCGCATATCCAGTGAAGAGTTCTTATACACCGCACGCGCATCACCCGCTGCCAGGTCAATCACTTTCAAATCCATTGCTTGTTCATTTTTTTGCAGCAACTGAGGTTGTCCAGGATCGACTACACGTGTTATCTTAGGCGGCATCACGTAATTTACAGGAGTCTTATCCCCATTTTCTTCCAAGTTCACAGTCGATACATCCAGAGTACCTGTTATCGATGGAGCAGGGTTTTGCAGATTGTAAAGTGCATCGGTATAGGTGCGCCACTCACCGCGCACTAACTCTAATGATGCAAAACGCAGAATCACGGGTTTCTTAAAGCCCGTGAGAAACATACGCATGAAACGGATGGATTTAAAGTCGCGTATATTGCCGATGGCTTCGCCACTACGCACAGGTACTTTGAACTGATACCACACCACTTCCTCCGTAGAGCCGTTTCTCAACTTCACTTTCGTTACCCGCTTATCTGTCACATAGTTCTCTCCTACTTCTAGTTTGGAGGGTTTCAGGTGCACACGATACTGGAAATATTTCTCTGTTTCCTGCAATGTATTATCTTGATTGATATCCTCGATATCGGGTGTGGTTTTCGCCGCAGTCGGATAGCGTTCTGGCGAATCTTCATCGGCAGTAGAGTTGCCTTCCGTGTTGTTGATAAACTTATAACGATTGATGATATCCAATTCTTCGGCATCATAGTCCGAGCCCCTGAAATAGTGATATTTATCCGCAGCAGGCGACTCCCAGAATTTTTGGAAAACCTCAGGATCTAGTATGCCTTGCACAGCATCCAGATATTCCTTATAGGTAGGGTATTCGCGTTCGTTTTCGACCGAAAGTCCGTTAAGACCAACGTCCTGCTTACGACGCGCTCCTGACGAGTTGTCGAATGCATAGACCAAGCTACGATCTTTGGGAACACGACCCCAAACCGTCTCTTCTACTTTTGATGGATCATCATCGATAGGCAGACCATTTTCAAAGAACTTCTTGCCGTCTTTCAAAATATCTTCTGATATGTCTCCTAAGTTGATGTAAAGATAGCCACCCTCATCTTTGCTGGGTGTACCATCTGTACGCGTACTGAATTGGCCTCTTTCATCGCCATCGGCATAGATAAATGGGTCGAGCATCCAAAACTCAAGATATTCGATATTGGCGGTTTCAAAATCACTAGTTTCGATGCGACGCATCATACCTCCCCAACGCTTCTCGGGACCGTTGAGTGTACCATCGCTATTCAGATCGCGGTCCAGATTGTAGGGGCCACGCTCTTCTGGGAAGTAGGCCATGTTTAGAACAGCCAATGTAGCGGCATCCGAATAGTTTAGCTGTTTATTGGGAAATAGTTCTTGCTCGTACACCTCGCGTACATAGTGATTGGATAGTTGGTTCAAGTCGTTCTTGATATGGGTAGGTGTCAATGACGAATTACGACGAGTGAATAGACCATCTATATGATACCAAGCCAGCTGTGAGCGATTCTTACCATATTCTATATTATTGGACAAGGCTGCTTCGGGAAATAATATAGAGCCATCTTCTCCTTTAGCGCCATAGGGTGCGGAAGATAGCTGCCAATTGAGAGGAGCGCGCAAGTCTATACCGCTTTGAGTGCTCTCAAAATCATCAATAAATACAGAGTTATCCTGTATGCCTTTGCTGTGACCAGGGATCAGATGGGCAAACTCCACACCCATATTGATCTGTGATGGTGCAGTGGCTTCTGTAAAGGGCAATTTGTCAATCATATTGGTGAGCCATTGACTTTCCGTTTTCCACGACGCATTCACGCCCCACAGTGTGTTGGATATGGGCTCTTCGCCCACGACTACCTTTGTGGTGAGTGCTCGCTCATTCATGTGCATCACCGTACCACCAAACTGGAAGTTGGGCGAATAGTCATACGTAAAGTTGAGTCCCATCATCGTCTTGCGCTGCATGCTATACATCGTGGTACTTTCCAGATTGACAGTGATAGGTGTGCCCGCATCCAATATGCTTTGATTGATGATGGTCACCACCCCCATGGTGTAATCCACCGTGTAGTCGGAGTTCTCTGTCAATATCTGACCGCCTGCCGAAACACGCACCGAACCACGAGGAACATTCATCGATCCTAGGCGTATTTCATTGGCTGCCGAAGCCTTATACTCACCTTCCAGTCTATAGCGGTTCTTTTCGGCTAGCTGCTTGGCTACAGTCCGTGTCGAGTCGTAAAGCTCTTGGAAAACGTATTTTTCGGCGATGGCATTATTGCCGATAGCCTCGCGGAGATGATTACCAAAAGGCTCCACCACTGGGAAGAAGATGCGCCCATTCTGTGCATTGATGGTATATCCTTCCACAAAGTCGAAAAAGCCATTGCTACCTAGTTGATTTTGGCTGTTCAGACGGTCAAGCCCCATCACCTTGAGCAGTGGTATGCGCGCAATATTGCCCTCAGGGATATAGCGCATGTATACACCACTAGTATCATTGAGCATCGTGATGTTTAGCGTAAACTTTTCTTTCTGCACCTGGAAAGCGTTGAGCGAATATACATTCTTCATCATCAGGTGCCAGCAAGTAGCTAGTGGTGAGTTGGATGTATTTTTCAGCAACTTCACATACAAGCAGTTACTAGTTTCTTTTATATCCGATGCAAACTCACCGACTTGATAGCGCTGTCCCTTCAAGGTATATTCAAAAGCCACCGCTAGCGCTTCGTCTGGCTGCAAGGTTTGTCTTAACGAAATATAACCAAGTGAAGTATGTACTGTATATTCAGAAGAGGTCAACAATCGAGCACTTTCTATCTTTTCATAGTCTTCGCCACTTTCCATTCCGGGGATACCTTGCATCACACTATTCACGGCACTGATGTCACGCGCCATCGGATAGCTGTTGACCATCGACGAATAAAGATTATTGGCTGCATTGCGCGGAGCCAGATTAGTCATCGACTCGGATACCCATGGCGTACCTTCGGTTATCACTTTCGACTCACCAATATCACTAAAAGCCACTAAGTTGCGTGGATTGTCATAATTTCCTCTCTTATTGGTGATCCATACCTCTACCCTGCTGATAGTAACACCAGACAGAATATTGGGCAGTTGAGACATATTACCATCATAGGTATCACGAAAATAATGCGCTAAGAAAAAGTGTCTATTCTCATCATAGGCATCAACCGAGAAGTCGAACGGAATGGTCTGCGCCCCACCTTTACTGGTCACTGTTTTCGATTCACTTTCTTGCTGACTCAGCACAGTCTGTAGTTTCAGTTTGCCAAACTGCAAATCGGCACGAACACCAAATAGTGTAGATGCTCCGCGAATCAGTGAGTTGCCGGTGCTCATGCTGATATTACCCGCCTCCAAAAGTTTGATGATTTCATCTTCCTTGCCTTCATACTTCAATTTCATATTTTTGTTATCGAAGTCGAAGGTTGCGTCAGTGTTGTAGTTCAAGTCTAGATTGACTTTATCGCCTACTCGACCATTCACATTGATATTGATTTTCTCGTCAAAGTCAAATGCCCAGGTCTTTCGCATACTCTCGGGCAATGATGGATTCTCCACATTTTTATAACTTACCCCGAAACTCAGTTCGGCGCTACCCTGCGTACGCACCTGCACACCTCCGGGGCCGAAAATCTTCTCAGCAGGTCCGAGGTTGAATGACATGTTGGTAAAATCGAACTTCTCTTTGGTCTGAGTAACTATGGAATCGTTGCGTTTTTTGTAGTAAGCCTGCATGGATTTTCGCATACTCCACTCCATATATTCGGCGGGAGTCAGCACCAATGGCACTTCCATTTCTTGCCCTCCCACGATGGTGTGTATCAGGTAGCGATTAGTCAGTTCGTCATAGGTGACGTTTTCTTGTACGATAGGCATAGGTTGTGTTTGTGCGTATCCCTTTTGATTGCTTACTATTAGTAGCAATAAAAGGATAAGACACAATGACCCAATACTATGCGCTATTCTTTGCATTACAGTCTTTTGAGAGCTAGCTTTATCACTCGCTCGACAGCTGCTTCTGGTTCTTCCTTCAAGATGGTTTGCACCACTTTTTGCGATGGAGCAGCCGCAAAGCCAAGCATCGTCAATGCGGCAATAGCTTCTGATTGCACCTCGGCACTCATCGCTGTAAATGCGATAGAGGTCCCCGAGACATCAGCTGCCGAAATCTTTATTTTATCTTTCAAATCAACGATGATACGTTGGGCGGTTTTCAGTCCGATGCCTTTAACCGTTTTCAGCATATTTACATTTTCACTACTGATTACTTGTACCAATTCGTTATAGGACATGGCCGAGAGTATCATCCTGGCAGTATTGCCCCCTATACCCGAAACCGAAATCAACAGCTGGAAAATTTCGCGTTCGGCTTTATCGGCAAAACCGAAAAGTATATGTGCATCTTCGCGAATCGCCTCGTGAATGAAAAGTTTACAGTTACTTTTACCCTGTATAGCGGAGTAGGTGTTGAGCGAGATATTTACGGCATATCCCAAGCCATTACAGTCGATCACGGCAACTGCCGGTGTCAGTTCGGCTATTTCGCCTCTAACATATTCTATCATAAGCTTTTTTAAGTGAAAACGACCATACCAACACTCATCGTTAACCTCTATTTGTCATCTATGCGTTTGTACGGTCTATTGCTATGTTTCATTAACGATTATTCATAGTGTTTTATTGTGTTCCATTAAGTGAAGATATGCAACATTATGTATTACTCTGGATTACTTTACATCAAAACATTTTTTCAATTTCATATAATTATTCTACTTTTGTCATATAGAACTATTTTAGTATATACTTAGAAACCAATAAAGAAATGAAAAAACTTAGAGCAGCCATCGTTGGTTATGGCAATATCGGACAATACGTATTGGAAGCTTTGCAAGCGGCTCCCGATTTTGAAGTTGCAGGTGTGGTGCGCCGTGCAGGTGCCGAAAACAAACCCACCGAACTGGCCGAATATGATGTGGTGAAAAGCATCACTGAGCTGAAAGATGTAGATGTAGCTATCCTGTGCACACCTACACGCAGCGTTGAAGCCTATGCCAAAGAAATACTTGCATTGGGCATCAACACTGTAGATAGCTTCGATATTCATACCGGCATTGTGCCATTGCGCAAGGAATTGGGTGAATGTGCCAAGGCACACAACGCTGTAGCAGTGATTGCAGCAGGTTGGGATCCAGGTACAGACTCTGTGGTGCGTACCATGCTCGAAGCTATCGCGCCAAAAGGCATCACTTATACCAACTTTGGCCCAGGTATGAGTATGGGTCACACTGTAGCAGTGAAAGCGATCCCAGGTGTGAAAGCTGCTCTCTCGATGACAATACCAACAGGAACCAGCATACACCGACGCATGGTTTACATCGAGGTGAAAGATGGTTACAACTTTGACGAAGTGGCAAAAGCTATCAAGGCGGATGCTTATTTCGTAAATGACGAAACGCATGTAAAAGAGGTTCCTAGCGTAGATGCGCTTCTTGACATGGGCCATGGCGTGAACCTTACACGTAAAGGCGTATCGGGCAAGACACAAAATCAGCTTTTCGAATTTAATATGCGTATAAACAATCCTGCCCTTACTGCTCAAGTTTTGGTGTGTGTGGCTCGCGCTTCATTCCGTCAACAACCCGGTTGCTACACGATGGTAGAAATTCCAGTAATCGATTTGCTTCCAGGCGAACGCGAAGAATGGATCGCACATTTGGTGTAAATAATTATATTTAAATAGATCACCTGATTTCATATCCCATTCCTATAAGATTAAACACTTATGGGAATGGTTTTTTTTTACTTTGCGATGTGTTTATATAAAAACACCCACATCTCACCATACTGCTGATAATCACATATTTACAAATCACTAAAAAATGAATCGGTGAACAAGGCTGATGGGATGACTGAACAAGGTTATCTAGCAATCTGAACAGCCTCAACTGGCAGGCTGCTAAGTGCTAACTAATAAAATTGCGGTATTGATTTAAAAAAATGGATATAGTACATAGCAAGATTCTCTTCTTTTTTGTGACAATAGGATAGCTATCCTAAAATTAATCTGTACTTTTGAATTTTGTTTAGATGGCATCTCATGTATTTTTCGAGATCATCAGACGAAGTGGAGATCGACACAACTGTTATCAACATATTATATGAAGAAAGTTACTTTTATCATGAGCAGCATCTTAGTGATGTCGTGCGCTGGAAAAGCGCCCAAAGTCAATTATCCTGAAACAGCTAAGGATGATGTAGTAGACGTTTATTTTGGCACAGAAGTGGCCGACCCTTACCGCTGGTTGGAAAACGACACTACTGCAGCTACAGCTACATGGGTAGCAGCACAAAACGCTGTGACCAATCAATATCTGGAGCAAATCCCTTTCCGCCAAGCTCTACTTGATCGTCTGACTTCGCTTTCAGATTACGAAAAAATCAGTACTCCATCCAAGAGAAATGGCAAATACTATTTCTATAAAAATGATGGATTGCAAAACCAAAGTGTACTGTATGTACAAGATAGCTTAGATAGCGAACCACGTGTATTTATCGATCCTAACAAGTTTTCTGAAGATGGTACGGTGGCTTTGGGACGCACTGCTTTTTCGCACGATGGCAAATATATAGCCTATGCAGTGTCAAAAAGCGGATCGGACTGGTTGGATATCTACGTGATGGATGTTGAAACTGGCCAGTTGTTGGAAGACCAAATCAATTGGGCAAAAGTGACCGGCATAGCATGGCAGAATGATGGCTTCTATTACAGTGCCTATGACAGACCTGTGGAAGGAAAAGAATATTCGCATGTGAATGAGAATCATAAAGTGTTCTATCACAAATTGGGTACACCACAGTCTGCCGATAAAGTGGTTTACACTAATCCTAAAGAGCCATTGCGCTTCTACACTACATCGACTAGCGATGATGACCGCTTCTTGTTCATGTATGAATCAGGCGCTTCGCGTGGTAATAACCTTTATATCACAGATGCTCAAAACAAGAAGGGCATGCAACAGCTAACTACTGACAATGAGTTTCAATATAGCCCTATCGAAGTGATTGGTGATAGCATCTTGATCTTTACCAACTACAATGCACCCAAAAACCGCATCATGGTAGCAGATGCCAAGAATCCGACCATCAATAACTGGACTGAACTTATTCCGGAGTCTGAGTCAGTACTATCGGGTGCACAGGTAATCGGTGGCAAACTGTTCTTGACTTATGACCAAGATGCATCAAATCATGCCTATGTGTATGATCTTAACGGCACTCAAATCCAGGAAGTACAACTCCCATCTCTGGGCTCGGTAGGATTCAGTGGAAACAAGGATGACAAAGAGTGTTTCTTTGGCTTCACTTCATTCACTATTCCAGGTGCTACTTATAAATATGATGTGGACAACAATACTTGGGAACTGTTCCGTGCTCCACAAGTGAAGTATAATCCAGATGAATTTGAGACTAAGCAAGTATTTTTCGCCAGCAAAGACGGTGAAAAAATCCCTATGTTCCTTACCTATAAGAAAGGCTTGCAACTTAATGGTAAAAACCCAGTCTTTCTATATGGTTATGGTGGTTTCGGTATCAGCCTCAACCCATCATTTAACATGATGCGCATACCTTTCTTAGAAAATGGAGGTATCTATGCCCAAGTGAATCTACGCGGGGGCAACGAATATGGTGAAGAATGGCACGTAGCTGGAACGAAGATGAACAAGCAAAACGTTTTCAATGATTTCATCGGAGCTGCTGAATATTTGATCGACAACAAATATACTAATCCCGAAAAAATAGCAATCGTAGGTGGTTCTAATGGTGGTCTATTGGTGGGTGCTTGTATGACACAACGTCCCGACCTATTCAAAGTGGCTATTCCACAAGTGGGTGTAATGGATATGCTTCGCTATCACAAATTTACTATCGGATGGAACTGGGCTAGCGACTATGGTACTAGCGAAGAGAGTCCAGAAATGTTTGAATACTTGTTAGGCTACTCGCCCATCCATAACATGAAGGAAGGAACAGCTTATCCAGCAACATTGGTTACTACTGCCGACCACGACGATCGTGTGGTACCAGCTCACTCGTTTAAATTTGCAGCAGCACTGCAAGAAGCCAATGATGGAACTAACCCAACTTTGATCCGTATCGACAGCAAAGCAGGACATGGTGCCGGCAAACCCATCCAGAAAGTACTGGAAGAGCAGGCTGATATTTATAGCTTCATCCTCTATAACATGAACGAAAAACCATCGTTTAAATAAAAGGATTACTAAGTGCATTATAGAGAGCGCCTATCGCAATCTTAATTGGAGATTGCGATAGGCGCTTTTTCTTTAACAACTATCATTTTATCATTATTTAAAGAAATATTAGGGGTAAAATAGATTGTGAATTAAAAGTTTTTCTATATTTGCAAGTGTATTGATTGACATTTTATCAAAACAACCTTTTAAAACCACATATTATGAATATTCAGAAAATCATGTCTTCTCTGGAGGCAAAGCACCCCGGTGAATCTGAGTACCTACAAGCTGTAAAAGAAGTACTTCTTTCGATAGAAGATGTATATAATCAGCACCCCGAGTTCGAAAAAGCTAAAATCATCGAACGTCTGGTCGAGCCTGACCGTATCTTGACGTTCCGTGTGACTTGGGTTGACGACAAAGGTGAAGTGCAAACTAACCTTGGCTACAGAGTGCAGTTCAACAACGCTATCGGTCCCTACAAAGGTGGGTTGCGTTTTCACGCTTCTGTAAATCTATCAATCTTAAAATTCCTAGGATTTGAACAAACCTTCAAGAATGCCTTGACTACTCTGCCTATGGGTGGTGGCAAAGGTGGCTCCGACTTCTCGCCACGCGGCAAGAGCGATGCCGAAATCATGCGTTTCTGCCAAGCTTTCATGCTTGAACTATGGCGCAATATCGGTCCCGATACGGATGTTCCAGCTGGTGATATCGGCGTAGGTGGACGCGAAGTAGGCTATCTGTATGGTATGTACAAGAAATTGACCCGCGAATGCACGGGAACGATGACTGGCAAAGGATTGGAATTTGGCGGCTCATTGATTAGACCTGAGGCTACAGGCTTTGGTGGACTTTATTTCGTGAACGAGATGCTCCAAACTAAAGGTGAATCGATGGTAGGTAAGACTGTCGCTATCTCAGGCTTCGGAAATGTGGCATGGGGAGCAGCTATCAAAGCCAATGAACTGGGCGCTAAAGTAGTGACTCTATCTGGACCCGATGGCTATATCTATGATCCTGATGGTATCAGTGGCGAAAAAATCGAATATATGTTGGAGCTTCGTGCATCGGGCAATGATATAGTTGAACCATATGCGGAAGAATTCCCTAATGCAAAATTCGTGGCTGGCAAACATCCATGGGAGGTGAAGGTAGATATCGCTCTACCATGTGCCACTCAAAACGAATTGAACGAGGAAGATGCGAAACATTTGATAAATAACGGAGTGCTATGTGTAGGCGAAATCTCTAACATGGGATGTACACCCGAAGCTATCGACCTCTTCATAGAACACAAGGTGATGTATGCACCTGGCAAAGCTGTAAATGCTGGAGGTGTAGCTACATCAGGACTCGAAATGTCACAAAATGCAATGCATATGACTTGGAGTGCTGCCGAAGTGGATGAAAAGCTGCACGCCATTATGCACAACATACATGCACAATGTGTGAAATATGGCACTGAAACTGATGGTTACATCAATTATGTAAAAGGTGCCAACATCGCTGGCTTTATGAAAGTGGCTCATGCCATGCTAGGCCAAGGTATCATTTAACACGTTTCCATGATCAAATAGTAGTGTTAGTATTTCTTTATTTTAGTGAATTGCAATGCCTGTCTATACCCCTGCTAAAGAGGTATAGACAGCATTCTTTTTAGACAGATAGATCAGTTTATCGGAAAAACGAACTACCTTTGCATGCGTAACATAAAATAAAGACCAAGAAATAATGATACAACCGGAATTAAAACTGAGACGTGACAAGATACGTCGATTGATGCAACAACACAACATAGATGCAGCCCTGATTGCTTGCAACATCAATCTGCTCTACACTTACGGAAGAATCATCAGTGGTTATCTCTACTTGCCACTCGACTCACCTGCGCGCATCTTCGTAAAGCGTCCCAATCATATTAAAGGAGAGTTCGTGCACAACGTGCGCAAACCCGAACAAATTATTGACATCCTCAAAGAGGAAGGATTGCCTATGCCTGCAAAAGTGATGCTCGAAGCCGACGAACTGTCCTACACAGATTATATGCGTCTGGCCAATCTATTTCCTGAAGCTGAAATAGCCAATGCCACACCAATCATCCGTGAAGCACGCAGCATAAAAACCCCACTGGAAATTGAATTATTCCGCCGTTCGGGCGCTGCACATACTAAAGCTTATAATCAAATTCCAACAGTATTTAAACCAGGGATGACTGACTTGCAATTATCAATCGAGGTAGAAAGATTGATGCGCTTAGAAGGTAACTTGGGAGTGTTCCGTGTATTCGGACAAAGCATGGAAATTTTCATGGGAAGTCTGCTTGCTGGTGATAATGCCGCATATCCATCACCATTCGATTTTTCGCTAGGTGGCCAAGGCTTGCACCCTGCATTGCCTGGTAGCGTGAATGGCTCACCACTTAAGGCGGGAGAAACCATCATGGTAGATATGGGAGGTAACTTCAATGGATATATGGGCGATATGAGTCGTGTGTATTCTGTAGGTAAGTTGACACAAAAAGCCTACGATGCCCATCAAGTGTGTATTGATATTCAGAATGAACTGATTAATGACTCCAAACCAGGAACTGTGTGCGAAGACCTATACAACAAAGCTATCGATATGGTAACTAAGGCAGGCTTTGCTGATAATTTCATGGGTATCGATCAGAAAGCAGGTTTCATTGGTCATGGTATCGGTCTAGAAATCAATGAAATACCAGTAATAGCTCCTCGCATAAAGAGAGAACTGGAAGCTGGAATGGTATTTGCATTAGAACCTAAAATCGTTCTACCAGGTATCGGCGCAGTAGGCGTTGAAAATTCATGGGCAGTGAATACAGAAGGCGTTGAAAAACTAACACTTTGTGATGAAGCTATAGTAGAATTATAACTAATCGCTATAAATAGAGAAAGGGTAGAAAACTATAATAGCTTTCTACCCTTTCTCTATTTACATATCATATTGTCATTTCTTCTCAATAGGTTTAAGCCCCATTTTAGCCGCTTTTGCCAATAGATAATCATAAGCAGGTTGATACTCGTTAGGTATAACACCATCCAGTATAGCATCTTTAATAGAGCTTTTTAAAGAGCCAACTTCGGCACAAGGCGCCAAGCCAAAAATCTCCATAATTTCTTCGCCTTTGACGGGTGGCTGAAAGTTGCGCACTCGATCTTTCTCCTCAATATCTTTCAACTTTTGTCGTACCAAAGCGAAGTTGTTCAAGAAACGCTGTTTACGCTCATTATTCTTTGAAGTAATATCCGCTTCGCATAATGTCATCAAATCATCGATATCATCACCAGCATCGAAAAGCAAACGACGAACCGCAGAATCTGTTACCACATCATCGGCAATAACAATAGGACGAAGGTGCAAGCTTACCAACTTCTGTACAAACTTCATCTTTTCATTCATGGGTAGCTTCATCTTACGAAAGATAATAGGCACCATCTTCTCACCCTCGTAATTGTGATTATGAAATGTCCAACCTGCTTTTTGTTCCCAGCGTTTTGTCTTAGGCTTAGCTATATCATGTAATATTGCTGCCCAGCGCAACCAAAGATTATCGGTATGTTTGCTAATATTATCAAGCACCTCGAGTGTATGGTAAAAGTTATCCTTATGACTACGACCATTACGAGTCTCTACTCCCTGCAATGCCACAAACTCAGGGAAGATATATTCTAGTAGTCCGCAACGATCTAAATCGATGAAACCTTTAGATGGTATAGGTGATAAGATAATCTTGTTCAGCTCATCGGCAATACGTTCGCGCGATATGATTTCAATACGTTCTGCATTACGTTCAAGAGATTCGAAGGTAGCATCATCAATATAAAAGTTGAGTTGTGTTGCGAAACGGATACAACGCATCATACGTAAAGGATCATCGCTAAAAGTTATATCAGGATCAAGAGGGGTACGAATAGTCTTTTCCCGTAAATCTTCCAAACCATTGAACGGATCGACCAACTCGCCAAACCGTGCATTATTCATGCATACCGCCATGGCATTTATGGTAAAATCGCGACGGTTTTGATCATCTTCTAAAGTGCCATCCTCTACAATAGGCTTGCGCGAATCTCGCTGATAAGACTCCTTACGAGCACCAACAAATTCAATTTCATGTTCATAAAAACGTACTTGTGCCGTGCCAAAGTTCTTAAATACAGAAACATGTGCTCCCTTACCCAAACGTCTACCTAACGCCTGTGCCATATCTATACCACTTCCCACTACCACTACATCAATGTCTTTAGAGGGACGTTGTAAGAAAATATCACGCACATAACCACCGACAATATAGCATTCAAGACCTAACTCGTCTGCCGTTTCAGAGATACGGGAAAATATTTTATGCTGGAATTTACTTTTAAGTTCTTCTGGTGTTAATGTTATCATATTATTTATTGTCATTACCAATCAATATGCAAAGTTACAACTTTAGTAGCTATTGCTCACTTCTGAGGCTATTTTTAAGTATATTTGCCCAGAGAAATTAATGCAAGAATAAAATGAAAACAAAATTGAGTATCCTTCTCGGTGTCTTAACATTTGGTTTGGCACTCACTTCGTGTGGTAATTCAGAGAAAAAGAAAGCCGAGCAACAATTAGTAATGGCACAAGAAGCTTTTCAACTAGGCAATTATAATGAAGCTAAACAACTTATAGATAGTATCAAGATATTATACCCCAAAGCTTATGATGCCCGTAAGGAAGGCATCGGTCTAATGCAACAGGTAGAGCTAGCCGAACAAAAACAAACGCTTCACTTCTTGGACAGCTTAATGACTGTGACCGAAGAAGAAATTGCTTTAATCATCGGCAACTATAAACTAGAGAAAGATACAGTTTACCAACAGGTGGGCAACTATTTTTGGCCTACACAAGTAGTAGAAAGAAATCTTGATAGAAGCTTCCTCCGCTTCCAAGTAAGCGAACATGGCGTAATGAGCATGACTTCAATTTACAATGGGGGGTATTCTATCCATCATCATGCTGTGAAAGTAACTGCACCCGACGCTACTTTTGCTGAAACACCTATGTCGCGCGATAGCTACGAAACAACCAATCTAGACCGCAAGATTGAGCAATGCGATTTCAAAGTAGGGCACGACGGCGATGTCATCGGGTTCATTAGCTTGAATCGTGATAACAATTTGAAAGTGGAATACATTGGAGATAAGAAGTTCAATACCGTAATGACACCTGACGACAGAAAGGCAGCAGCAGGAATTTACGAATTAGCACAACTATTGTCTGCTAAACAGAAAATTAAATCCGAGCAAGAAGAAGCCAATCAAAAGATTCAGTTCATAGAAAAGAAGATGGCTGAACGCAACGAAAAAGCTCCCGAATAAAGTATTATAGCCAAGGAGATATGATTCGCTCTGTCTCCTCCCACAACTCTTCCATTTGCTTATGTTGCACATATTTATCCGAAAGTTTCTTTGTGTGACAACTCAAATTGAAAGTACCCGATTTCCCAGCATTTCCTTCATCAAGTAATAGTCCTATAGCGGTGGCCGCTCCTTGCTTTGGGCTACGAATAAATGGGCGGAAGAAAATATCTGTCAATGGATCAAACCAAGCATGCATCACAATTATAGGCGTAGAAACAATTCCTGGATCAGCAGCATTAACGGAAATTCCTGCAACCTTAGTTCGTTTTGCCAGCTCTAAAGTAAAGAGCAGCAATGCCAACTTTGTATTACTATAGATAGGTATTCGCATAAATCCTCCTTTACGCCCCCGCTGGAAGAAGTCAGGAAATTCTAAGCTACCTATTGCATAAGTACATGAAACCATATTAACTATTCGTGCTCCACGCTTTAAAATAGGTAATAATTTGCGCGTCAAAAGATAGGGAGCTACATAATTGATACTAACAGTACGTTCTAATCCATCTTCTGTTATCTTTAATTCCGTTTCCAGTGTTCCTGCATTATTCATTAATAAAGAAATAGCGATATGTTTATCGAGCAATTCATCAGCTATGGTGGCAACAGACGCTAAAGACGAGAAATCGGCTTGCATCACATCAATATAAGGATTACCTGTCTGTGTAACTAATTCCTTTCGTACTCTTTCTCCTTTTTCCTTGGTATAACAAACCATTATGACATGATATCCCGCAATGGCAACTGCACGTGTAATCTCAGTGCCCATTCCGCCATCTGCGCCAGTAATAACCGCAATTTTTTGTTCCATTTGTCCTAACTCTATTTCCTATTTTATTCTGCTATTGTTTTTCTAAATCATTTATCTCTTTAACTAAACTTTGCGGTAATTGTTCATTTAAATGTTTGTGACATGCCATTTCTATTGTATACATTCGACCGATACAATAATTGCTATGTCCACAAGAACATCGTGCATCTTCTTCCTCTTTCATGCGATTGACAAAGGCAGGTTCATTGAGTAAGGCGCGAGCCATTTGCACAGCTTCAAAGCCACTATCGAGCACCTCATCTATTTTGGCACGAGACACCAAACCGCCGACATAAATTAATTTAGCTTCGGGTAGTGCCTCACGAAATTTCAATGCATCCTCCAAGAAATAGGTTTCCTGGAAAGGGACGGTAGGTATCATCATCTTACCTGCTAGTTTTACGCTATATTTCAACCACCAACAATCCATATAATGCGTTAGTGTTTTGATAGGCATCGCTCCTCGCATCACATACATAGGCGCTTTACTTACAAATCCACCACTCAGCACTAGAGCATGTGCCCCTAGTTGTATCAATCTTTTTGCCACTTGCAAAGTCTCATCTATCTCCATTCCCCCTTTAAAACCATCACGCATATTCATCTTGACAAATACAGCCATATCCGTTCCTGCAGCTTTCATTACTTCTTCCATCACCAAATCCATGAAGCGCATGCGATTGTCTAATGAACCACCATATTCATCTTTGCGCTTATTAGTGTATGGTGATAAGAACTGACTAATCAAATAGCCATGTCCAGCATGAATCTCTACGGCATCAAAGCCAGCTTCGCGAGCTAAATTTACTGCCTGTCCATAGGCTCTTGCCATTTCGGGGAGTTCTTCTTTTCGCATGCCACGAACGAAAGTAGGCGAATAGATATTAATACCTGTAGAGGCAGATATTGGGGTGACCCCACAAATGCCTTTGTGCGACATATTGCCACAGTGTCCTAACTGGATGCTTGCAGCAGCTCCTTCGGCATGAATAGCGTCAGTGATTTCTTTTAATCCAGGAACAATTTCGGGACGCATCCATAGTTGACGCTCGAAGGAGAGGCCACTTTGTGTTACCGATGCATAAGCAATGGTTGTCATTCCCACTCCGCCTGCTGCCACCGATTGATGATAATCGAAAAGCATTTTGGAAGGTACGTTACCAGGACACATGCTTTCGAAAGCGGCAGAGCGAATGGTACGATTTCGCAAGGTCAAAGGACCAATTGTAACTGGTGTAAACAATTTGGATGTTTTCATATTTCGGATAGACTTAATCAATAGATAAAAGGGAAAATACGTTTACGGCTACCCATCTGTACGCCAAACTCGTCGCGATATCGATGCCAGATCGCATTGGCCCGAGGTACTAAGTTGGCAAAGGTCCACCAGAAGAATATGAGTCCAGGTATTGACCATGTAAGTATAGCCCAACCACCCCACTCTATCAACTCACCCAAATAGTTGGCTGAAGTGACATAGCGGTATAAACCTTTATTGGGCAGATAGTGTTTGGTGTCACCAGGTTTACGCAAATGTCGTATGATGTGATCAGAATAGATATTTATCGACATACCCAATATGAAAAGACAAATACCAATCCAGAATTGGGGTTTGACTAGCCAATGAAGGGTATAAAGATCATCAGGTGCCAGATAGAATATCCATTGCCCCTGCATATAACCATTAAGAATATTAAAGATGACACCCATCAACATGATAGCTATAGGCATCTTACTTTTGCCTTTCAGCAAAAAAGGGAATATAAAAGACCGCTGAAAATAGTGCAATTGAAACAGCAGAAAAAAGATGAGGATCACAGGAGAGAAGCGTCTTTCCGAATTGATCCAGAGGTAGAGCATCGTAAAGAATACCGGTGCTTCCATCAATACCCAAGCTAACTTATTATTTATAGCTAATCCCCACGATTGAGTGCGAAATATACCATAGCCTGCTTTTACAAAATAAAGGGCAATGAATACAAAGAGCGCAACAATAGCCATTGCTCCGCAGAAATGCATAAACGTGTGTAAGTTCATATTATAGTTTTTTCACACGCAAAAGTAAATAATAGCTAAATACAGAGCAAAGATAATTAAATAAAAACATAAAAAAGCTCTCAAAAGCATTTTTATATACAATCAGATATAAATGCTATCGAGAGCTTCTTGTTAAAATAAATCATCATCTTTTATTGAGAGGAATATATTCGCCCTCATCCAAAATATTTTTGTAGGCTGGGCGAATGATGCGCTTACCCTCAAAATTGAGCTCTTCATTGCGATGTGCACACCATCCCACGATACGTGCCATGGCAAAAAGAGGTGTATAGATTTCTTGAGGTAATCCGATCATCTCATATACAAACCCCGAATAGAAGTCTACATTGCTTGATACAGTCTTGCCATTGTTCTTCACACGGCCAAAAACATCAATTGCGCGTTCTTCGAGCAGTTCTAGAAAAGCAAATTCACTCTCTTTCTTCTTCTCTTTAGCTAAGTCGCGTGCCAACTCTTTAAGCAAGAGTGCTCGAGGATCAGATATAGTGTATACAGCATGACCGATACCATAAATCAGCCCACTTTTATCATAGGCTTCCTTATTAAGCATGCGTGTGAAGTAGGTGTCTATCTCATCTACATTGGTCCAATCGTCTATATTTTCCTGTAAATGATGGAACATATCTATCACCTGTATGTTTGCCCCACCATGCAGCGGGCCTTTTAATGAACCAATACCTGCCGCAATAGAAGAGTAGGTATCCGTGCGCGAAGATGATGTAACCCTCACCGTAAAGGTAGAGTTGTTACCACCACCATGCTCTGCTTGCAAGACAAGCAGTAAATCAAGTGTACGTGCCTCTAACTCGGTATAATCTTTCTTTAGCATAAAGAGGAAATTTTCGGCTATAGAGAGTTTTTCTTGGGGATGGCGAATATGTAGCGAACGGCCAAAAGTAGCATGACGCAACATGTTATAAGCATAGGCTATGATAGTAGGGAATTTGGAAATCAAGTCTATGCTTTGTCGCATCAGATTGTCACGCGAGACATCATCTGCAGCAGGATCAAAACGGTACATTTCGAGAACGCTACGCGCCAATATATTCATAATATTTGATCCTTGTAGCTCAATGATGTTCATTTTAGTTTTTTGCTCCAATGGCATTTTTTCATTGATGAGCTCGCAAAACGAGTCCAACTCTTCTTTGTTGGGCAGGCGACCCGATAGCAATAAGTAGGCCACTTCTTCGAAGCCGAAGCGTTTTTCTCTGATTGTGGCATGTACCAGGTCTTCCAGATCATATTGACGATAGAAGAGTTTACCGGGAATAGGTTTCAAACCACCGCCTTCGATGCGCTCATACCCCACAACATTGCCCACTTTGGTGAGTCCTACCAATACACCGGTGCCGTCTTCGTTGCGCAATCCTCGTTTAACATCATATTTATTGAACAGTGAATTGTCAATGCGTGTTGCATTTTTCATCTCCTCGGAGAGCTTGTAGATCAAATATTCCTTCTTCATACGCAATTGGTTTTTAGTTTTCAATCTTTATATCTTCCTTCAATTCTTTCAATTATCTCACGTGTGAACTCAGTAGTCGACAGAGAGCGTCCACAAGGCATGAAGCGTGCCAGGTCGAACGTAGCACGTGCATCTTCGAAACTTCTTTCCAAGGCGCGCGTTATGAGCAATGACGCTTCGCGCCAGTTCATATATTCTAACATCATCACAGCAGATAATATTAAAGAGCATGGATCTGCCACATTCTTGCCAGCAAGGCTAGGCGCTGTGCCATGTGTTGCCTCGAAGATGGCGTGTCCGGTTTCATAATTGATATTGGCACCTGGAGCAATACCTATTCCGCCTACCATTGCCGCTAGTTGGTCTGAAATATAATCACCATTAAGATTCAGAGTGGCTATCACGGAGTAATCTTCGGGAGTAAGCAGTGTATTTTGTAAGAATGCATCAGCAATACAATCTTTTATCACCAATTTACCAGACATTAATTCTTCAGCAAATTCACGTTCTGCCAGTTCGTAGCCCCAGCGTTTAAAACCACCCTCAGTATACTTCATGATATTCCCCTTGTGTACTAGCGTCACCGAAGGTCTATTATGATCGATGGCATAGCGACAAGCTGCGCGCACCAGACGTTCAGTGCCTTCTTTGGATACAGGTTTCACACCAAAAGATGAAGTTTTGGGAAATCGTACTTGAGTCACTCCCATTTCATCACGCAAAAAGTGCATGAATTTCTCTGCTTCAGGCGTACCAGCTTCCCATTCTATTCCCGCATAGATATCCTCCGTATTTTCGCGAAACACCGTCATGTGTACTTTTTCTGGAGCAACAAGAGGAGTAAAAATACCGAGATACCATTTTATAGGACGCAAGCACACATATAGGTCGAGTTTCTGCCTTAGTGTCACATTGATGGAGCGAATACCTTCGCCAACAGGAGTAGTAAGCGGCCCTTTGATACCTACCAGATATTTCTCAAACTTCTCCAGCGTAGCTTCGGGCAGCCATTCATCAGTTTGGTTAAAGGCATTTTGTCCGGCCAGAGCTTCTTTCCAAACGATTTGCCTTTTTGTGCCATAAGCAGTGCGTATGGCCACATTTACAATCTCCATCATTGAAGGTGTGATTTCCTTGCCCACTCCATCACCTGTAATAAAAGGTATGGTAGGATTGTCCGGCACTATGAGCGGACCTCCAGGTTCTTTTGTTATTCTACTCATGGTTCTTAGTATTTAGTGCAGATCCGGCTCGGAACCATTCTATCTGCTGTTCATTATAGGTATGTTGCGCTTCAAACTGTTCGGATTCACCATTTTCATGACGAATCACTATTGTTAGATTCTTGCCCGGCGCAAAATGTTCGAGTCCTATCACCGAAAGTATATCATGTTCCAAGATACGATTATAGTCATCTTTATCAATAAATGTCAAAGCCAGCATGCCTTGCTTTTTCAAGTTGGTTTCATGAATACGTGCAAAGCTTTTGGCTAACACCACCCGAACATTAAGATAACGTGGTTCCATAGCCGCATGTTCACGGCTCGATCCTTCGCCATAGTTTTCCTCGGCCACCACAATCGAACTGATATTATCGGCCTTGTAGCGTTTAGCAGTGCCCGACACCGTATCGTAAGTATTAGTCAAGCGATCCCAAACCGAATTGGTCTTCTCATTAAAAGCATTGACCGCCCCCATCAACATATTATCGGATATATTCTGCAAATGCCCACGAAATCTCAGCCATGGTCCAGCCATTGAAATATGGTCTGTGGTGCATTTCCCTTTCACTTTGATAAGGAGTGGCATATCCAATAGATCTTTACCATCCCAAGCCGGAAATGGTTCAAGCTTTTGCAAACGTTCGGATTGTGGATTGATAACCACCTCTACATCTGCGCCTTGCGGGGGTAAGTATCCATCTTCTTTAGTGACAAATCCATGTATCGGCAACTCATCCCCAGTGGGTTCAGAGAATTTTGCCTTATCACCCTCGTGTGTCAACAGACGATCCTTGAGTGGATTAAAACAGAGATCACCAGCAATAGTCATCGCCATCACTATCTCGGGCGATGCCACGAAAGCAAACGTATTGGGATTTCCATCAGCACGCTTCGCAAAATTGCGATTAAAGGAAGTGATGATAGAGTTTTTTGCAGTAGGGTCATTGGTTATTCTTTTCCATTGTCCGATACATGGCCCACAGGCATTTGTCATAATTGTGGCTCCCACTTCTCTAAACAGAGTCATGATTCCATCACGTTCGGCAGTTGCTCGTATCTGTTCGCTGCCAGGATTGACGATGAGCGGAGCTGCCACTGCCATATCTTTCTCTAAAGCTTGGCGTGCAATAGAAGCCGCTCGGCTCAGATCCTGATAAGATGAATTGGTACAAGAGCCTATCAGCCCCACTTCCATCTTTCTGGGATAACCATTGAGCAATACCTTTTCGGCAAATTCAGAAATAGGTGTAGCCGCATCGGGGGTAAATGGGCCATTTATATAGGGTTCCAAGGTCGATAAATCTATTTCTAAAACAAGGTCATAATATTTCTCTGGGTCATTCAGTACTTCTTCGTCCGCACGAAGATTGTCTACCACACTGCTGGCATTTTGTGCTATTTCCTCACGGCCCGTTGCAGATAAATAGGTTGCCATACGTTCATCATACGGGAAAATAGAGGTTGTGGCACCTACCTCGGCACCCATGTTACATATGGTGGCCTTGCCTGTCGCCGAAATAGAAGAGGTACCTGGCCCGAAATATTCAATGATAGAGTTGGTTCCACCTTTCACTGTCATCAGTCCAGCCAGCTTAAGAATGACATCCTTAGCAGAAGTCCATCCACTCATGGCGCCTGTCAGATGAACACCTATTATTTTAGGCATTTTCAACTCCCATTCCATACCAGTCATCACATCCACAGCATCTGCGCCACCAACGCCAATAGCAATCATTCCCAGACCGCCTGCATTGGGGGTATGTGAGTCTGTGCCCACCATCATGCCACCTGGAAAAGCATAATTCTCCAATACCACTTGATGAATAATTCCCGCACCAGGTTTCCAGAACCCAATGTCATAGCGCGATGAAACATCTTGCAGGAATGTATAAACCTCCTTATTTGTATTGAGTGCATCTGGTAGGTCAATATCCTCGCCTTTGTATGCACGTATCAGATGATCGCAATGCACTGTAGAAGGTACAGCCACTTTCTCACGACCCGCATTCATAAATTGCAGTAATGCCATCTGTGCAGTCGCATCTTGCATTGCCACACGATCGGGCCTGAAATCGGCATATTCCTCACCACGTACATAAGGCTTCATCTTGTCTAACTCGAAAAGGTGTGCATAGAGGATTTTCTCTGTCAGTGTTAAGGGGTGTTTCAGGACATCTTTTGCATGGTTGACTCTCTCATTATAACTCTTATAGAAGCGATTTAGCATTTCAATATCAAATATCATAATTAGCTGAATTAGAGATTATACATATATAAGATAACAAACCGAAAAAAAGAATGTTTAACAAATCAAAAATTACACTAAGCCCGTTCTATTTGTTTGTTATCTTATGAGTAATTATAGCCACTTTTACAAAGAAAACAAAAAAAACAGTATTATCAACATGAGTTCTAACAAATCTTTCATTCCTATTGATAAAGTGTTGCAAATGCAACACTTTGCATTATTAATGGAGTATGAATATGAAAAAGAAGCCTACTGCAAGCATACAGAAATGAAAGGTGTTGAGCAAGGAATCAGACAAGGTGTATGCTGGTATCCGATATCTATAGGACGAAATTATTATAATGCACTAAATGCCATAGCGTTAGAAATAACGCGTTCGTCTGAAATTGAGTACGAACATAATTTTGAGTATGGACGATCTGTGCGTTTTTTCCATCGCAGTTACGACGGAAAAATCACTTTCTTGAACTTTACAGCCACCGTGAATTATGCCGAGGAAAATCGTATGGTGATACTGCTCCCCAATCAAGAAGCGCTGAATGTGATACATACACATGATACGCTTGGTGTGCAGCTTTATTTTGATGAAACCTCTTACCGCACCATGTTCGAGGCGTTGAACGATGTACTTAGAGCAAAGGAGAATCGGTTGGGCGAACTAAAAGAGATTGTACTAGGTAACAAAAAGCCCAGTTTTAGAGAAATATTCCCAATGCGCTTTCCATGGCTCAATAGCAGCCAAGAGCTCGCTGTGAATCGGGTGCTATGTGCCAAGGATGTCGCAGTGGTGCATGGCCCTCCTGGAACGGGTAAAACCACCACTTTAGTAGAAGCAATCTACGAAACGCTACACCGAGAGCACCAGGTGTTGGTATGTGCGCAGAGCAATACAGCAGTGGATTGGATTGCCGAAAAGCTCGCTGACCGTGGCGTGTCTGTATTGCGTATCGGCAACCCATCACGTGTCACCGACAAGATGCTGTCCTTTACCTACGAACGCCAATTTGAAAACCATCCATCCTATAGCGAACTTTGGAGTGCGCGAAAAGCTATAAGAGAGTTAATAGGCTCACTGCGACAAAAAAATGCCAGCGAAAAAGAAAAGATACGCAACCGACTACACAAACTTCGTGACAGGGCTACAGAACTCGAAATCCTCATCAATGAGGAGCTATTTGGCAATGCACGCGTGATAGCCTCGACGCTGGTAAGCAGCAATCACCGGGTGTTGACAGGGCGCAGTTTCCCAACCCTTTTTATCGATGAAGCTGCGCAAGCCCTAGAAGCGGCTTGCTGGATAGCCATCCGAAAAGCAGATCGAGTGGTGTTTGCTGGAGATCATTACCAACTTCCACCTACTATAAAATGCTTAGAGGCAGCACGTAGCGGCCTGAGTCAGACTCTAATGGAACGTATTTGCCTAAAGAAGCCCGAAGCGGTGACCTTGCTCGATACCCAATATAGAATGAACGAAGCAATCATGCATTTTCCGGCACAGTGGTTTTATAAGAACAGATTAAAGGCAGCGCCTGATGTGCGCTATCGAGGTATATTGGACTTTGATACACCCATCACATGGATTGATACTGCCGAGATGGAGTTTAAGGAAGAGTATCGTGCCGAGACAGCAGGGCGAATCAATAAAGAAGAGGCTAAACTTTTATTGGAAGAGCTAGAAAGATATATCCGGAAGATTGGTGAAACGCGAATCATGGAAGAGCGCATCGATTTTGGCGTCATCTCGCCCTACAAAGCACAGGTGCAATATCTACGCACCTTGATGAAGAAAAGCTCATTCTTCCGTCCCTATCGCAAACTAATCACGATACATACAGTAGATGGTTTTCAGGGACAAGAGCGGGATGTCATCTTTATCAGTTTAGTGCGCGCCAATGAAGATGGTCAAATAGGCTTCCTCAATGATTTGCGCCGCATGAATGTCGCCATCACACGTGCCCGCATGAAATTGGTAATATTGGGTGATAGTTCTACATTGGAAAAACATCCTTTTTATAATAAGCTTATCACATATATACGAGAATTAGAAGAATAAATATTTTGTTTTATAAGCATGGACAATCTCTTTCCTGATCAAGGCTAGTCAGTGTGGTAGATAGCCGTCGCCAGTTTGGTAAAGACGGCTAGCCATGATATGGAGTGAGAGGCATATATAACTCGGGTATATAGATAGCTTATTATCAAAGCTTATATAAGAACAAAAAAATAAGGTTGAAACTGCATGACACAGTCTCAACCTTATTTTTATATCGAGTATATGATTATACTGATTAGTCTTGGCTTACACCTTCTTCGGCAGCCGACTCATTGTTGAGTTCAATAGCTGGCGTTTCTGGGAAATTGTAAGGGTTTGTCAAGTCTTCTTGTTGTGCTTGCTCAATCATTACACCTTGAGAGGTATAAGGAGAAGGAGTCACATAAGAAATAGCAATGCTCATGATTACGATAAACGCTGCAAGTCCCCAAGTCGTTTTTTCAAGAATGTCTGTAGTTTTACGTACGCCCATAATTGCATTTGACGAAGAGAAGCTTGACGCCAAACCACCACCTTTTGAATTTTGGATAAGTACGATAATACACATTAAAATGGCAGCGACAACCATTAAAATAATAAAGAATAAATACATTGTTTCGTTATTTTGATTTAGTGTTAATAATCAATTCTTCCAAATGAGTAATTTGGTCTGCAAAGTAAGCACTTTTTTTTGGATATTTCAAGCTCAACTTTTTAATTATTTCCAACGCTTTGGTATATCGTTGCTGTTTTATGTATATTTTCGCTAAAGTTTCGGTAAAAAACTCTTCTTCATCATTTTCTGGTTCTTCTATCACCTTTTCAAGAACTTTGTCTTTAGCTGAATGCTCTTGTGGTTTTTCATTTTCTTCAACAATAGGAAGCACCCGGTTTTCTGTCTCATTAAAAGCGATATAGTTGTCGATCAACTCAAAACCCTCCATCGATTTTCCATCCTCTTCCGATTCTTCTATATCATCTTGCTCAAGCAAATAGGTAGTATAATCGGTCACATAATCTAACGACTGGGTAGCATGTACTTCTTCGTCGGATAATGTAGAAAGAAAAGCATCTATCAAATCGAGTGTACGATCTAAAGATTGTTTATCTGCCACAGTTGCTGTTTCCGCTTCTATGAGGTTAGATGCATGAACTTTATAACGATCGCGTTCCAGTAGTCGGAAGAGCTGTGAGCGGTCCGTCACATAGAGTGCGGCCTTTCTCAACTCGTTACCAAAGTTATTATCCTTTAGCAGATAGAGGTTTTTCAAGAACAAGACACGTAATATCTGCGAATAAGGATAACGCGCCACTAGTAAACGCAATTCATATAGCGTTTCACTGTTTAGCTTTTCGGGATGACGGATAAGTTCAGTAATGGGAAATGCAATCATCGTTTTACCAGTTAGCTACAGTTGCGTTAAATATTTGCTCCGTGATTTCTTGCACCATTTCAGCGATAAGTGGATCTTGAACCGAGGTCAGTAGCTGACTAGAATCATAGGTACGGAAAGCCGAAAACTGACGTTCAAAGTCTTCTGCATGGTTCGTATTATTCACAAATCTTACATTCACAGTGATTGTTAGCTTTGTGGTCGATGAATAACCATCCGATTGGACCGCCTCGTTGTATTGGTTATAGCCAGTGATTTCACCTTCAATCTGTAGGTCACCATTCATTTTGACCAGTTCCAAACGAGTTTGACGAACGAAGATATCCTTCAATTGATCGTTGAATGTAGTTCCAAGCGGCGCATATACATAGGCCGATTTTATAGGGAAATGATCGATGGTAATAGTCTTTACTTTGTCGTAGTTGATAGATGAGCCATTGAACTTATACGAAATAGTACAAGCCCAAAGCAATAAAGGTAATATCAAAAGTGCGCTCCATCGAGCTATAGTTTTAGTCCAATCCATATTCTTTAATTTTTCTATATAGTGTGCGCTCAGAGATATTCAGGTCTTGAGCCGCACTTTTTCGTTTGCCATTGTGTTTGATCAGCGCTTTGCGTATCAATTCTTTCTCTGCCTCATCAAGCGATAAAGGTTCCGTTGAAATATATTCTGGATCTAGAATCTCGCCCTCATCCATAGGTTGCGCCTTCACTTTTTGTATAATGGCAGGTACATTACTTACTGGGGTCACTGTTTGCGGAACCATTGATACGGCCCCTCTTTCGGCCATAAGATCGTGAACCATGCTTTTAAGTTCGGCAACTTCCTTGCGCATATCAAAGAGCACTGAATATAAAATTTCTCGTTCGCTTTCGAAGCTTTTAGATGAGCTTCCAGCAGATACCACAGTAGGAAATCGCTGTGTATTGATATCTGGAAGATATCTTTTTAAAATAGTTGCATCAATATCTCTATTGGTTTCTATTATAGAAATTTGCTCAGTAATATTCTTTAACTGACGGATATTACCTGGCCAAGGATAGACTAAAAGAAGCTGTTTGGCATCATCAGTGAGTTGTATAGAAGGCATACGATACTTTTCGGCAAAGTCCGCAGCAAACTTCCGGAACAATAACAATACATCGTCACCTCTTTCGCGCAGAGGTGGCACGATGATGGGTACAGTATTCAATCGGTAGTAAAGATCTTCTCTAAACTTACCATCTTGAATGGCCTGTGTCAAATTTACATTAGTGGCTGCCACAATGCGCACATCCGTCTTCTGTACCTTTGACGAACCTACCTTAATAAATTCGCCACTCTCAAGCACACGCAGCAAGCGAGCTTGGGTCGGTAATGGCAGTTCGCCTACCTCATCGAGGAAGATCGTTCCACCATTTGCCTCACCGAAGTAGCCTTTACGTTCGCCAATAGCACCAGTAAAAGCACCTTTTTCGTGCCCGAACAATTCGGAGTCAATAGTCCCTTCGGGTATGGCGCCACAGTTTACTGCTATATACTGTCCATGTTTACGCTTGCTATATTGATGAATAATTTGAGGAAAACTCTCTTTTCCAACACCACTCTCTCCCATTATCAGCACAGATAGATCAGTAGGAGCTACTTGAATAGCAATATCTATATCACGCGACAACTCTTCTGAGTTGCCGATGATACCAAATCGCAATTTCACTTGTTGAATTTCTGCCTTTGTCATATCACAAACTATCCATTAAAAATCTATTATAAATCGTCGTCTACAGTATCGAGCTTCAATTTATCGCTATCATCGCGCTTCTCATAATATTGTTTGCGAAGCGGATGAGCTGTGGCCTCTGCATGGCGTTCACGGTTGCGATATACATCGATAGCTTCGTAAACAGCGCTACGGAAAGATGCTTCCGATGCAATGCCTTTACCTGCGATATCATAAGCCGTACCATGGGCAGGTGATGTACGAATAACCGGTAAACCGGCCGTAAAGTTCACACCATCTTCCATAGCCAATACTTTGAAAGGTGTGAGGCCTTGATCGTGATACATGGCCAGCACTGCATCAAAATGATTGAAGTTGCCCGATCCCATAAAACCATCTGCAGCAAAAGGTCCATAACAAAGTATGCCTTTCTTTGACATCTCTTCAATAGCAGGTCTTATGATTTCTTCTTCTTCCTTGCCCAGCAAACCACCATCACCCGAGTGAGGATTTAATGCCAATACAGCTATGCGTGGAGCGCTAATGCCGAAATCTTGCTTCAGGGAACGATTCAAAATCGCTATTTTGTCTTGGATACGTTCCTTGGTTATAGAAGCAGCTATATCCTTTACAGGAATGTGTCCTGTGACAAGAGCTACTCTGAAGTCATCCTTTAGTAGTATCATCAGAGATTTACTACCATCGCCCAAACGTTGTTCAATATACTCAGTATGTCCAGCAAAAGCAAACTCTTCTGACTGTATAGTATTCTTATTGATAGGAGCTGTTACAATGACATCTATCAAGCCCTCCTTATATTCTTCCACAGCTTTCTCGAGAGCAGCAAGTGCAGCTTTACCTGATTCAGCATCAGCTTTCGCAAATTCGACCTTTACCTCATCATCCGTACAGTTGACGATGCTGAGTTTATTGCTTGCAGCATCGGCAGCAGTATTGATGATGCTAAAGCTAGCCGTTATGTCCAATGCTTTTCTATGGTATGTGGCTACCTTTGGCGAACCATATACAATAGGAGTACATAACTCCAGCATCGTGGGGTCTGCGAAGGTTTTTAATATCACTTCATAGCCCACCCCATTAATATCTCCTTGAGTGATGCCTATTCTTATTTTGCTATCTTTCATGTATTGCTATTATTATATTTTTATTCTTCTATATTGACTTCTTCGCGTACAGGATTAGGATCCAAGGCACCTGGCAAACGTAATGTGTAGAGTGAAGACTCTAAATTACGCATCATATTGCCTTTTTTCTTATCGGGCGAGTACACAAATACTTCAGTAGTGATGATTCTATTATTCTCTTTATCCAAACGGGTATGCGATACGAATGGGCCACCCATAAAATCGCCTCCACGCATACGCCAAAGACCACGCGCCTCTAAAGCATATTCGCCTTGTACATTTATAGGCTTCACTTCGGTAAACAATGAATCAGTGGACATGTATGAATCTGGGAATGAACCTGGAATATTAGCCTGCATGAATGAATCACGCTTATGAATGAAATACTCTTTCGTGAAAGTATCCTTATCGGTATATGGATAAGAATAGATGACAAAGTTCTGATGTCCGGTAGCTGTATTGTTTGATGCCCAAAAGAAGTCATCTCCTACCTTTGATGTATTCAGCTCAGCTGGTAACCATATCTCTGAATCGAAATTCTCTTTGACGTAGTTATTAATATAGCCATTGTGTTTAGATTCAAGCGCAGCAATCTGACGGTTCATTTCAGCTTTGGTAAACAAATCTACTATTTGCTGCCCATTCTCTTCAACGAATTGTTCGAATGATTGTCGGTCAGGGGCTTGTATAGTCAATATCAGCTGTGGTGAAGCATATACATTACGTGCTATCTTGAAGGCAGCTTTGGTATAAATATCCTTGATTTCCACAATGATGACGTTGCGAACCAATTTCATTGTAGAGTCAAAACTACTCATGGGGGTATGCATAATACGAAAATAGCGCTCTGATTGAGGCAAGCCAGGAATGTCTGTATTCAAGACATCGTATAAAGCTCTTCCTGCAGGGCTTTCCCATGTATCATGTCCAATTACTACTAAGATTTCATAAGGACGACCGCTAGAAGTATGATTGGTACCACACGAAGCGAAAATAAGTACAACTAAAATCAGGCAAACGTTTGATAGACACTTTTTCATAAGAGTAGTATTTTAATATTTAACAAAGCTACGATAACTCGATATATATAGATTCATCTTGGTAATAATTTATATTAATTGTTGTTATCCACAGCATTTTTTGCGGTGGACAACATGCCGCATGCCGCAAAAATATCTTCTCCACGTGAAGCACGAATTGTTGTATGCAATCCATGTGATGTGAGATAATCGCGGAATGAAGTCATAGTGTTTATATCTGCCCCTTCTAAATTAACACCAGGAATGGCATGGAATCGAATCAAATTTACACGGCAATCAAGGGGACGAAGTAGTTTTAATAACTCCTTGGCATAAGCCAACGAATCATTAATACCTTTAAACATGATATATTCGAAGGAAAGACGGCGTTGTTTACTGAAGTCATAGTTCTGAAGCAAATCAACCATCTCTGTCATAGGAAAGGCTTTTTCGGCAGGCATCAACTCTTGACGCAATTGTTTGAAAGGGGCATGCAGACTTATAGCTAGGTGGCAATCGCTTTCTTCAATGAAGCGTTGTAAACCCTTACGGAGTCCGACGGTAGAAAGCGTGATGCGCTTAGGACTCCAGGCATAGCCATAAGATGAAGTTAGTATTTCGAGAACTTTCAAAACTTCATCTAAATTATCAAGCGGTTCGCCCATACCCATCAAAACGATATTGGTCAATTTATCTCGCTCGGGCAATGCTTGTATCTGATTCAATATTTGATTGGCAGTGAGATTGGCTGTAAAACCTTGTTTACCAGTCATACAAAACTTACAATTCATTTTGCAGCCTACTTGCGATGAAACACATAGTGTTGCACGGTCATTATCAGGAATATATACAGATTCGACAAACTGTGTCTCGCTAACTCTGTATAAATATTTGATTGTACCATCTATGGAAGGCATACTTTCGATTGGCGCATCCAAGCCTACAGTATAGTTCTCATTTAAGTCAGCACGAAATTTTAAAGAAAGATTGGTCATATCATCAATACTCTCAACTTTCTTCACATAAAGCCACGAGGCTATTTGCTTCGCGGTAAAAGAAGGCATCCCGATGTGCTTCACAACACTTTGCAACTCGGTCAGCGTCATTCCTAATAAAGGTATTTTTGCCATATATATAACAGTACAAAATAGAATTGACTACAAAAATAGTCAAACTTATGCAATTCTATTATATATAACAAACTTGAATCGGAATTACTATGCAAATAATTGATATTTGACTTATTTTATAGTTGATGTGATGGTACAAAAAAAGAGCCGCTTCAAACAAGAAACGACTCTTTATATTTTATCTATGATAAATTGTCCTTAGAAGTAAAGATAACGACCATCTACTACACCGGCCTTCATATACAAATCATTCATCAGACGAGAAACGAAACGCACATATGTGCTTTCCAATTTCTGTTCTTCTGCTTTCTGATCATAAGTTTCATTGATCTTATCTTCACCATAAACCTGAAGCACATATACACCAGCATTACCTTGAATAGGTGCACTCAACTGATTCAATTGAGCAACAGATGCATAAGCACTTACCATTGGCTCACTGCTACGCAATACAGAAACATATGCAGGAGCAGCAAATGTTACCATCTTCACAGAATCACTTACAGCATCTTTCATTGCAGCATATTGAGCGAAATTTGAAAGGTTGGCAGATTTCATATCAGCAATAATTTTAGCCGCTTTTTTATCTTTCACGATCTCTGCACGTAGTTCATTTTGTACTTGGCGCAATGGACGGTATCCTTCTGGTGTGATACGTGACAAGGCTACTACTAAAAGACGATCATTATCACCACATTCATACAAGCCAGATACTTCCCCAGCCTTAGCCGCAAACGCCCATCTCAAAGCTTCTTTTGTTCCTTTCACGCTACCAATACCGTTTTCAGAGCTATAAAGATCATCTCTTTCAAGAAGACGATAGCCTGATTCTTCAGCATTAGCCTCTAGCTGAGCCATAGTTGGGTTTGAAGCAACAAACTGGCTGAACTTATTATATTCGCGATTGTAAGTTTCAGAACTAAATACTACAGGTCTCTTGATAACAGCTACTTTGTATTTATCCTTAACATCACGCTTCTTTGTAACTTGAAGAATGATATTTCTTTGTCCCAAAGAAAGGTTAGAAATTTCATTAGGAGCCATTCCATTGATTGTAGAGATATACTTCACATCATTATCATCTGTAATCATAGCACCTTCATATTGCGAAGAAGTAAACCATATGTTCTCACCAGTCTGTCCATAGCGATTAGCTACTTCTGTAAAAGAGGCTCCACCACGTATAGCAGTATAGATGCTATCTGCTAAAGCCTGTGTCTTAGCAGGTGTTTCGGCCATTACCTGGATTTGACGGTATTCTACTGAATCAGCTGCAGCTCTCTTATCAACAACCTTGAAAGAATTAATTGTATTGTCAGCAACATTATAATAAGGGCCATAAGTGACACCTACCTTTGCAGTATCAATTCTTGTTGCGATATCGCGTGGGAAAGCTGAGCCATTATAGTAAAGATCTACATATGGATATTCAGAACCAGAAGCACCTACTACAGATCTATAATCATCAGCAGTAAAACGCAAAGTCTGTGTAGATTGTGCTACTTCATCTTCGATAGCAGCTCTATCTTCAGGGCTAGCTGTTATTTGTACATCAATATATTTAATATCGCGTGTTTCAACATATTGTCTAAACTGCTCTTTTTTCTTATTATACAGTTCTTTCAAATCCGATTCTTTCACTACCACTGCAGAATCAGGGACAGTATAGAAAGGAATACCTGCTAATAAAACATTTTTTTGATCTACACGTGCATCAAAAGCATCTTGAGCCTCAACCGGGTTTGATAAAAGTGCATTTGCAATGATTGATTGATATTTCTCCGCCAAACGTGACTGAATGAGGTTCTTTTCGATGAAAGACCAGTATTTATATAGAGAAGTATAATACTCAGCATACTGAGCTGGTATTTGATTGTTGGCCATTTTATCGTAATCTGCCAAGAACTTCATCAACATGTCTTTGTCAAAAGCACCTGTTTGTGGATTACGAAAAGGGGTTTGTTGCAAAAGTGGATTAACACCTGCATCAACAATTGCCTTTACCTCAGCCTTAGAAACTGTAAGACCAAGTTTCTTTGCTTCGTCAGCGATAAGTTTATTATTTACATAATTACGCCACACTTCATCTTTGATTTGTGTCATCTGCTCGTCAGTCAACGACTGTTGTCCTGAACTCATTTTATAGATGTCACTATACTCTTCTACCAATGCTTGATATTCTTGTACGGATATAGCATCTCCATTTATTTCGCCTACGTCGTGTGACTGGTGTGGCTGCAAAATCTTCCATGCGTCACCCGCAATGAAAGCAAACAATGCAAGGCCGATAACGATCACCAATATGGGACCCTTAGATCTAATCTTCTGTAATGTTGCCATTTTTAGTTAATAAAGTTTTATTTGTTTATTATTATTTTGTATTTCATATGATTGAGCGCACGAAGATACAAAAAATGCCAATATACACTTGTGCGCAATCCAAAAAAATGCGGTTATAAACTATTTATTCAATAATTTTCAATCGAACTAGTTCAATTTTAGTAGGCGAAGCTTTTATAATCTTGAATTGATAATTATCTATTGTCACGATTTCGTGAAGCTTAGGAAAACTTTGATAATGATTCAATATCAATCCACCTACCGTCAAATATTCATCAGACTCTGGCAATTCAAGATGAAACATTTCGTTTACTTTTTCTATTTCTAATCTACCAGAAATGACAAATTCATCATCAGCAATCTTCTTGCATATATAGTTCACATTGTCATGTTCATCCTCTATATCACCGAATATTTCTTCCATCAAATCTTCCAGTGAAACGATACCAGCCGTTCCTCCAAACTCATCAACAACAACGGCAATTGTCTTTTTTTGTTGCATAAAAAGCTTCATTAGCTTATAGGCAGACATGGTTTCGGGCACTATAGGAACTTCTTTTATACATTCATTCCAATTGACTGGATAGTGAAACATTTCCGACGAATGGATATAACCTATGATATTATCTATATTCACATCATAAACAATTATCTTTGAAATACCCGATTCAATGAAACGATTCTTCAGTTCGGTTATTGATGTAGTCACATCCACTGCCACAACTTCTGTACGAGGGACTATACAATCACGGATCTTGATTGTAGAAAAGTCCAATGCATTATGAAAGATCTTGACCTCGGTGTCCATTTCGTCCTCCTTCGCTGCATTATCTATACTATCTTGCAGGAAATAATCCAAATCGACTTTTGTGAAGGCTTTAGCTGTGGCATCTTTATTGATCTTCATACCAAACATACGGAAGAACAGGTAAGATATTCCAGATGTAAACTTAGAGAAGGGATAAAGAATGATATAGAAAAGGAATAGCGGAAGCGCAAATATATTGAGAATCAGATTGGGGTTTATCTTGAAAAGTGTCTTCGGCAAAAATTCGCCAGTTACCAAAATAACTAATGTTGACAATATAGTTTGCACCAATACCATGGGGAATCCATCCGGAATGAAATTGCAAAGAAAACTATTAGTTATAATATCAGCCATTAAAATACCATAAATGACTAGTGCCACATTATTACCCACAAGCATAGTGGATATAAAATTATTCGAATCTTTGAAAAAGATTGAAAGTATACGAGAAGATATACCATTCTTACGATTGACTTCAAAACGTAGTTTATCAACCGACACAAACGCAATTTCGACTCCGGAAAAAAATGCCGAGAAAGCCATAGCTATCAAAAGGTATATGTATATATTCATAGCAGTATCATTCGTTTTATTCTACAATTGGATTTGAAGTTAAGGTATCAGTATGTATATGTTGTCTTGGCAACGGAACAGTATCTATAGGTTGCTGGGGCTGCTCTTCATCAACGTAAAATATACCCTTTATACTGTGTATTTGATACACCGTGAGTTGTTGATTAGAGTCAAATCCTTCTCCTTCAATAATTCTATCAGGTTGTTCTATCCGAATGAAACGATCAGAATAGACACGTTCGGTTACCTGATTCCAATAAAGCAACTCAGTAGTGAAGCGCTCACCTTTATGATTTTCTATTTCAACATTCCCCATTAGCTTCCAAAGCTTTTGGCGATCATAATAATAAGCGGTATCCGATTTTATACTTGCCTCTACATTATGTAGCGTATCAAACTGCTCCATATACATTCCTTTTTCAAAAGCCCAATGCGATGGTTTTTTACGATCATAAATAGACCATTCATCGGCTAAGATACGATAACGCACGACACCTGAATCAGAAATGAATGTTTCGACGTCGTGAGTAACCATAGAGGGGAGTGAATCGCGTTCGTGGATAGCATCACCTGTATATTTCTTGTCCTTACCGCATGAAGTAAACAATATGAGCATAGCAATTGCCCCAAAGACAACTGCTATGCTCATAATATTATAGTACGATAAGCTTTTCTGCTCGTCTGACATAAAATTTATCGAATAGTTGTAGTCTCACCGATCCAGCCGCCAACAGTAATATTGTCGCCTGCTTTATAACCTAACATAAATAGGTCCTTAGCTTCGGGAGTATATGCTTTATATGAATTGATTAGCTTGTTAGCTTCTTCAGTCACACTTGGATCTACAGCTTTTGCACGTTGCAATTTATCAATAGCCACAAAGAAAGTACATTTATTCAACGCTGGTTCATCGCTCCATTTATAATTACCCGCATAAAGTGATGCAATCAGGATATAGGGTGCACCATAGTTTGGATTAAAACCAATAGCCTTGTTTGCATAGCTGCGAGCAGCACTCAAACGTTTGTCAGAAGCCAATACAGCAGCAGCTCTATAAGCTATATCTGCTTTCTTTGCATTATCAGATTCTAGTTCAATAGCTTCATCGAAAAACTTCACTGAGCCATCAACATCACCCTTTTTGAAGGCTGAAACAGCACATCCCATTGCTGCATCTACGCTAGGTTCAATACGATAAGCATAAAAAGAAGCTTGCAGATAAGCTTCGCTTTCACGACAACCCATGATAGCCATGATGCGAACAATATCCTTCAAAGCATGCAAATCATTTTGACTTTCTTCTACTTTTGGACCATAGATTTCCTGTAAAGATTCGCAAGTAGCAGCACCACTATTTACGAACAATCCATCCATGTTTGTTCTTACAGTTTGAAGGCCAGCCTTTACATTCTCTTTTGTTTCAGTAGCTATAGCTTCGTCAGCTAGCTCTGCACTCAAAAGATAATCTTTAATAAATTGTTCTTTGAACTTCTCATCTTGTTTCAATCTTCTTGACGACATGTCAAGGAAATAGAACATTACGTTAGCAGATGAGTTACTCTTCTCAGCAGCAATAGATTGATTCAACCATTCGTAAGCTTGGCTAGGATTCATATTTGGTGCATATTGTATATAGTCCAAAGCCTTACCGCCAAGAGCTGCATCAGTTGAAAGAACTCTAGTTCCCTTCGCTAAAAATTCAGGAATATATTTGATACGAGTATCATGAAGAGCCATCAACTCATCAAAATATTTTTGATATTCAGCAGGATTATTTTTATTCGTTTCCAAGAAGTTTTTCAAAATAGCAAAACCATCGCGATATAAGTAAAAACGAAGTGTTGGACAGTTTTCCAAAACCATCTTCCATGGTTCGTATGCATCCTTAAAATTGCCAACCTTCACAGCCTCACTCGCCACACTGATATTTGCATTACAATCATTGTTTTGAGCCATCGCCACACCTGCACTACCCATCAAGGCAACTGCGGCCAAAAACATTTTAATCTTCATTGTATGTTACTTTTTATTTAGTTTAATTATGATATTAGTCTATGGATTATATTCATTGCAGATAGTTAAAGTATTAATCTACTTTACGTTTGAAGAACCAGCGTTCATTGAATGTTACTCCGATACTCAGTTTAAGTATATTTTCGTTAATCATTCCTGGCTGAAGACCCTTTACATGGACAAATTGTCCAGTAACACTAATTATAGAGCGCGAACGTGGTACGGGTAAACCGATACCAGCTGTGATACCAAACTCTTTTGATGCTCTTTCACCACCTTCTGTTTTATAATATGGGGTATTATAATATCCTCCTAAGCGGTAACGTATAAGTCCTAAATATGTTTTCGCATTACGTGAGGGCAAATATTCAGCTCCCACAGATATTTTCGTTCTATCACAAAAAGCATTGTGCTCATTAAAATAAGTCACATCAGCCCAATTTTGATAGGTATAATCTAAACCTATTGTTATACGGTCATCATATACATAGGTCAAACCCGCGCCATATGTATCAGCTATACCAAAAGTTGCAACAGTATCAGTTTTAGAAATTACACTAGTGGCAGTTTGTATATAGCTATTATTATTTAAATGATGTCCAGGCGAAAATACTGCACCGAGAGTCACTTTGTGTTTCTCACCGATAGGTTGCGTATATTGCACCCCAATATCCAGTTTATAAGAACGTATATCTACATTTGTATATTCTGTATAAGAAGGAGTTGTAGTTCCCGAGCCCGACACTGAAGGATAAGATGGATAAATCATCACCAACGAACGAGCTGTATTTCCCCAAAGGAATGAGCCATTCACACCTACTGAAAGGTTATTCAATATTTTAAATCCCAAACCTACAAATGCCTGATGTACACCTCCTTCACCTGTCACTTGCTTTGTATATGCAGGCGAAACAGCAGTTTCAGTATAAGTTTGAGCTACATTGTAACCTATATTAGAATAGGGTAAAAGACCACCCGTAAATGCCAATCTTTTGAAGAGTCTGAATTGCAAAGCCAAATAATCCAAACTGGAGTTTTTCACATTAAGCTTAATCAAGCCATCACTCATATTATTATTCTGCATACTGATTCCACCTTCAAAAAGGAAGGTTAATGAATCGACAGCTGTATACGAGGCTGGGTTTAGAGGATTAATCTGGTAGCTATCACGCAAACCATAAGCAATACCTCCCATTGCCTTGCTGTTACCAAAACCTTGATTCGCTAAATCACCGTAGCCATAGCGTGTATAAGGGGAGTTTGTGTTGTTTTGCGCTACAGCAACACCTGTAAAAAAGATTAGCAATAAAGCGCAAAGTGTCTGTTTAAATCCTACCATTATTAAAATTTAAAATTCTATTTAATCCTTTCAGCACTAAAAATCTATCTGCAAAGATGATACTTTTTATGCTATCATCAAAAGAAAATGTATTACCACCCGTTAAAAATACAAAAAGTTCAGGATATTTATGTTTCAAACTTCTAACATACCCTTCGATTTCAAACTCTATTCCGCGCCATATACCGGCACGTATAGCGGTCTGTGTATCTTCGCCTAGCAATAAACTTTCTTCATCACTCGCTACCAAAGGCAACTTGCCTGTAAATTGATGCAATGCTTTGAAACGCATATCCAATCCTGGTGAAATATTTCCACCATGATAACAGTTTTCACTATCAATAAAATCATACGTGATACAAGTACCAGCGTCAATAATAAGTAAATCGCTGTTGGGTTTTATCTCATTAGCTCCTACTACTCCTGCAATCCTGTCACACCCTAACGTTTTTGGTGTTTTGTATAGATTTGTAACAGGTATCGGAATTTCAGCATTCATATACAATATAGGTATAGCAAGAGAATCCACAAAAGATTTTATTTCTTCGGACAAGATAACGACACTGGAAATAATCCCGTGGCATAGCGCATATTTAGACGCAAAATCCTGCCACTTACTTGCCACAGCTTCCGAATCATACAAAATGTCAATCATTCTATCATCGGTATCAAAAACAGCCATCTTGATAACCGTATTACCTATATCAATAATTAAATTCATTTCAATAAATCTATATTATTGCTACAAAGATAGAGATAAAATGACATTAACCCTATCTTTTATAACAAAAATCGACCAAACAACGCTTTTACTACTCATTCTGATTAAATCACATCAATACTAATTCCAAACATGACGTCAAGATGCGATTTTTTCTATCAGGGTTTGGTAGAATATTAAGAATTAAAGAAAGAGAATCCACAAAAAAACTTATACCAAGCAGACATCTGAGAAAATACTACCTATATTTGTCGATTAAAATCGATTATATTTCAATCTGACACTTATTTATATATATAAATGAGAAATACAAAACTTATATTTTCATTCTTCATTTTACTGTTGCTGACCACATTCAATGCACCACTCAAAGCAGCAGATAATCTTCCCGAAGACTCCATACGTATCAGTTTACTGACCTGTGCACCAGGCAAACCCATCTATTCACTTTTTGGGCATACTGCTATTCGTTATGAGCACCCTAAGCAAAATATAGATGTCGTTTTCAATTATGGCTTATTCAGCTTTAATACCCCCAACTTCATTTTACGGTTTTCGCTAGGCGAAACGGATTACCAGCTTGGAGTGCAGCCATTCGACCATTTCAGATATGAATATGAGTATTACGGGCGCGAAGTACGACAACAAACTCTCAATTTGACAAACAGTGAGAAAGAGAGGTTAATTGAACTTTTAAAAACAAATAGCCTACCCCAAAACAGAGTTTACCGTTACAATTTCTTTTACGACAATTGTGCGACTCGCCCTCGTGATATCATCGAACAGAGCATAAGCGACACGCTCAACTATGCACCTCTTATCAAAACTGGAGAAACCAAATCATTTCGTGATCTGATCCATCAATACACACCCAACGCCCTTTGGGGGAGGTTTGGCATAGACTTTTGTGTGGGAAGTGAGGCCGACCGCCCCATTACAGAAAGGCAGATGATGTTTATACCTTTTTACCTGGAAGACGCATACGCTAATGCCTATATTACTACCGAGGACTCTCTACGCAATCTAGTCACTTCTACCGAAATTATTGTTGACAACGGATTTGGCCCTGACGAAGAAAGCACCATTGAAAAGATTGGATCTGTGATGAGCCCATTGCTCACCTTTTCATTATTATTTCTTATCGTGCTCGCTGCGACAATATATGGAATTTTTAAAAGTAAAGGATTGTGGGGATTGGACGTTTTCGTTTTTGGTCTATCTGGAATAGCAGGTTGCATTTTAGCGTTCTTGGCACTCTTCTCCGAACATCCCGCTGTGAGCTCCAATTACTTGCTTTTAGTTTTCCATCCAGGACAGCTTATTTTTCTACCACTCATCATTCGCGATGTACGCAGAGGTAAAAGATGCTGGTATTTAGTGTTCAACACCCTTGTTTTAACACTTTTTATAGTGCTTTTTCCCCTATTACCGCAAAGATTTGATTTTGCTGTCGTACCTTTGGCACTCTGTTTGCTAGTACGCTCAGTAAGCAATCTGATATTGACGCATAAAAAAAACTAATGAAAGGAATATTAACTTCCATATTTACTGTACTTACTATCGGTGGGCTTCATGCTCAACCACAACCTGAATCGCCTAAGCTAGTAATTACACTCACCATCGACCAGCTACGCACTGACTATTTGGAAAACTTTTCGCCACTATACGGTGACAAAGGTTTTAAACGTTTATGGCGTGATGGGCGAGTTTATCAGAATGCTACATTCTCATTCGATAATGTGGATCGCTCATCGGCCATTGCATCGATCTATACCGGAACCACTCCATCTCAGCATGGCATCATTGCCAATAGATGGATGGACCAAACCACCCTAAGACCCATCAGTTGCGTTGATGACCCTGGCTATTTAGGAAATTATACAGAAGACAGCAGTTCACCAGCCATGATGCTAACATCAAGTATCACGGACGAATTAAAGATAGCCACACGAAACAAAGGCTTGATTTACTCCATTGCTCCTTTTCGCGACGCAGCCATTTTATCAGCGGGACATAGTGCCGATGGCGCCTATTGGATCAATACGACCAATGGTAAATGGTGTGGTACTACCTACTACTCTGATTTCCCATGGTGGCTTAATCGTGTCAACGAACGTGAAGGTCTGGATGTGCGCATCAGCGGCATGATCTGGACTCCCAGCTATTCACCCGACAAATATCATTATTTGCCTGAGTGGCGCGACATACCCTTCAGATACAAGTTGGATGATGATAGAAACAACCGTTTCCGTCGCTTCCTCACCACTCCATTTATCAACGATGAAGTAAATCATTTGACTGGTCAGCTACTAGAAAATACCAACCTAGGCAAAGACAACATCACCGATTTCTTAGCATTGACTTATTATGCCGGTAACTACATGAACAAATCTACGCAAGAGTGTGCCATGGAGTTGCAGGATGTCTATGTGCGTCTTGACAAAGCTATCGCAGAGCTAATAGAGATGATAGACAAATCCATCGGTTTACATCATGTGCTATTTTGCATCACATCAACAGGATACGTAGATTCAGACGCTACTGACTTAGGCATCTATCGCATACCCGACGGCACATTTCATTTGAACCGTTGCGCTGGTTTGCTTAATATGTATCTGATGGCGGTATATGGCGAGGGCAAATATATAGAAGCACATTATAATCAACAGCTTTACCTCAACCATAAGCTCATCGAGCAAAAGGAAATAGACCCTAAAGAGATTCAAGAAAAAGCCACATCTTTCCTGATGCAGTTTAGCGGAGTGAATGAAGCTTATTCGGAACAACAGATTCTTTTGGGTTCTTGGAGCCCCAACATGGAACTGATCCGAAACGGTTTCCACCGCAAGCGATCGGGCGATTTATTGATTCAATGCCAAGCAGGATGGAAGGTGGTAGATGATAGTCATCCACTACAGAATAAGACTGTGCGCGATGGATACATTCCCATGCCCCTAATCTTCTTTGGCAACCATGTAGAGGCAGAAGTAATTGAAACACCTATCACAGTCGATCATATTGCGCCGACTCTGGCCCGTACTTTACGAATTCGAGCCCCGAATGCAGCTAAAGCAATGCCAATTAACAAGTTGCATTAATCTTTAACGCAGTATGTAGTTATCTGAAATAAATATACACTAAAGAAAATAAATAAATACAATATACAATGGGATTTAATGATTTTTTAAGCGCGATATTCGGTAATAAATCGAAACGTGACATGAAAGAAATTCAACCCTGGGTGGATAAAATAAAAGCCGCCTATCCAGAGATTGAAAAGCTAAGCAATGATGAACTTCGTGCTAAAACCAAAGAACTTCAAAAGTTCATCTACGATTCGGCGACCGAAGAGCGTGCGAAAGTAGAAGAGCTGAAAGCTCAGATTGAAACACTTGAGTTAGAAGACCGCGAAGGGACTTTCGCTGAAATCGACAAGCTCGAGAAAGAAATATTAGAAGCTTATGAAAAGGCTCTTGACGAGGTACTTCCCGTAGCCTTTTCTATCGTAAAAGATACCGCCCGCCGTTTCACAGAAAACCCCGAAGTGGTAGTGACTGCTACAGAATTTGACCGTGAATTGGCAGCTACTAAAGATTTCGTTCGTATCGAAGACGATAAAGCTATTTACCAAAATCACTGGTTGGCTGGTGGAAATGAAATCACCTGGAATATGGTACATTACGATGTACAGCTGTTTGGCGGCGTGGTACTTCACAAAGGCAAAATCGCCGAAATGGCAACTGGCGAAGGTAAGACACTCGTAGCTACCCTACCCGTATTCCTCAACGCCTTGACAGGCAACGGTGTACATGTAGTTACCGTGAATGACTATCTAGCCAAGCGTGACTCGGAATGGATGGGTCCCTTATATATGTTCCATGGCTTGAGCGTGGACTGTATCGACAAGCATCAACCCAACTCTGATGCTCGCCGCAAAGCCTATATGGCTGACATCACTTTCGGTACCAATAATGAATTTGGTTTCGATTATTTGCGTGACAATATGGCAATCAGTCCTAAAGACTTGGTGCAACGTCAACACAACTACTCTATTGTCGATGAGGTCGATTCAGTATTGATTGATGATGCACGTACGCCACTTATCATTTCGGGTCCTATCCCCAAAGGTGAAGAGCAGCTTTTCGAAGACCTTTGTCCATTAGTAGAGAATCTATTCGAAATACAGAAAGTTCTTGCTACTAAATACTTGACAGAAGCCAAACGCCTAATCGCTTCGGATGACAAGAAAGAAGTTGAAGAAGGTTTTCTTGCATTATATCGCAGCCACAAAGCACTTCCTAAGAACAAGGCTTTAATTAAATACCTTAGCGAACCAGGTATTAAATCGGGCATGCTGAAAACCGAAGAGATCTATATGGAACAGAATAACAAGCGTATGCCTGAAGTTACTGAGCCATTATACTTTGTGATCGATGAAAAGATAAACAGTGTAGATCTAACTGACAAAGGCACTGACCTTATCAGCGGTAAGACAGGTGATTCTACTTTCTTCGTATTGCCCGACATCACCTCACAGCTTTCTGAACTAGAGGTTGAGGCAGATTTGAGCGATGAGCAAAAGCTAGAGAAAAAGGATGCATTGATGAACGACTACGCTATCAAATCGGAGCGTGTGCACACTGTGAATCAATTGCTCAAGGCCTATGCTATGTTCGAGAAAGACGATCAATACGTAGTAATGGATGGCCAAGTAAAGATTGTAGATGAGCAAACAGGTCGTATCATGGATGGCCGTCGCTATTCAGACGGTCTGCATCAAGCCATTGAAGCCAAAGAGCACGTAAAAGTAGAAGCAGCAACTCAGACTTTCGCTACAATCACCTTGCAGAATTATTTCCGTATGTACCACAAACTATCTGGTATGACGGGTACAGCAGAAACAGAAGCAGGCGAACTTTGGGACATCTACAAACTTGACGTAGTGGTAATTCCTACTAATCGCGTCATCGCCCGTTCGGACATGAATGACCGCGTATACAAAACCAAACGCGAGAAATATAAAGCTGTAATCGAAGAGATAGAGAAACTAGTTGGAGAAGACCGACCCGTATTGGTTGGTACTACATCAGTTGAGATATCAGAAATGCTAAGCAAGATGTTGAGCATGCGCAAGATTCAGCACAATGTATTGAATGCCAAACTTCATCAAAGAGAGGCTGATATCGTAGCAAACGCTGGTTTGAAGAGTATGGTGACCATCGCTACCAACATGGCAGGCCGTGGTACCGACATCAAACTAAGCCCCGAGGTGAAGAATGCAGGTGGTTTGGCCATCATCGGTACCGAACGCCATGAGTCGCGTCGCGTAGACCGCCAGCTTCGTGGTCGTGCAGGCCGCCAAGGAGATCCAGGTTCTTCTATCTTCTATGTATCTCTAGAAGATAACTTGATGCGTCTTTTCTCATCCGACCGCATTGCCGGCGTGATGGACAAACTAGGCTTCAAGGAAGGCGAGATGATCGAGCACAAGATGATTTCTAACTCTATCGAGCGCGCGCAGAAGAAGGTAGAAGAAAACAACTTCGGTATTCGTAAGCGTCTTCTAGAATATGATGACGTGATGAACAAGCAACGTACAGTGGTTTACACCAAACGTCGTCATGCATTGATGGGCGAGCGCATCGGTATGGATATCGTGAACATGATATGGGCATGCTGTGCAGCTGCTATCGACAATAACGCCAACTACGAAAACTGCAAGATGGATATCCTGCAAGTATTGGCCATGGAAACTCCATTTACCGAAGAAGAATATCGCACAGTCAAAAAAGATGTACTCGTTGAACGCACTTTTGAGGAAGCGATGGCCAACTTCAAACGTCGTACTGAGCGCATTGCTGATGTGGCTTATCCAGTTATCGCACAAGTGTTCGAGAACCAGGGACACATGTATGAAAACATCATGATACCTATCGCCGATGGCAAACGTGTCTATAATATATCATGCAACTTGAAAGCGGCTTTCGAAAGTCACTGCAAAGAGGTGGTAAAATCATTCGAGAAGAGCATTCTGCTCCACGTGATTGACGAAGCATGGAAAGAAAACCTGCGCGAACTTGACGAACTGAAACACTCTGTGCAAAATGCAAGCTATGAGCAGAAAGACCCACTATTGATTTACAAGCTCGAGTCGGTGAAACTGTTCGATACAATGGTACAGAAAATCAATACACAGACCATTTCTATCTTGATGCGTGGCCAGATTCCTGTTGCTCCACCTCGCCCACAAGAAGGTCCTGCTGATGCTGAACAACCTAAGAAAGCGCCTGTACCACCAATGGCAGTGCGCGAAGCTGCACCAGAAGCACGTCAAGACATGAGTCAGTATCGCGAACAAAAGGTAGATCTGAACGACCCTAACCAAGCGGCAGCAGCACAGCGTGACACACGCGAAACGAAGCGCGAGCCTGTTCGTGTGGATAAAGCACCCGGCCGAAACGAACCTTGCCCTTGTGGAAGTGGTAAAAAGTTCAAGAATTGCCACGGACGTGGTATGTAATGCGAGTGAATACGATAAATAAATCAATTCATTAGATATTTTTTAATGCTCCGGACAGTGATTATCTGTGCGGAGCATTTATTTTTGTAGCAGGAAAGCTAATTATCATCTTTTCGTTAAAACACTATACCATGAACAGACATTTAACTCTACTATTCTTATGCGTTGTTTTGCTTAGCGGTTGTCAAACTTATGAGCAGATAGCCATTGACTATATGATACCTGCTCAGATCACATTTCCCAATGAATTTAAAAGAGTGGCCATCGTAAACAATACCAATTTGAATGCCAATGATTCGGCGAACTTCTTGCCACCCAATACGACAATTGCCACACAGACTTTGGCCGAAACGATTGCTCTTACCAATTATTTTGAAGAAGTTGTCATCTGTGATTCAGCGCTACGCCAACATGACGATAGTTATCGTGAGTCTTTTCTGACTCGTCAGGAAGTTGTGAATCTGACAGAAGAGCTTGATGTGGACTTTATCATCTCGCTTGAGGATGTTATTCTCAATTTAAGAAAGAGTAGTATTTATAATCCTGAATGGAGTGCCCACCGAGAAGTAGCCGATCTAAAAGTATATAGCTTAGTCAATGTATATTCAGATAGACGCTCTGAACCTATTTTAAAATATATAGCACAAGATAGTATATTCTGGGAGAATTACGGTGCTACTGCCGAAATGGCTAAAGCATCACTAATCTCCCAAAAGAATATGATCGAAGAGGGTTCGACATTTGCAGGAGCATTACCCGTTTCTTACCTTATTCCTCACTGGAAAACGGTCAATCGCACCTTGTTTAATAGTGGATCCGTACATATGCGCGATGCAGCCCACCTCGCACGCTCCAATGAGTGGGAGGATGCCTATACGTTATGGGTCAAAGAATATGAATCCACCAAAAGCAAAAAAAGAAAAATGTGGTGTGCCAACAACATCGCCGTTTACTATGAGATGAAAGATGAAATAACCAAAAGCCTAGAATGGGCCAGGATTGCCGAATATCTTTCTATCGACCTATTTGACAAAGATGGACAAGTAGAGCGTTTTGGCTCTTTTATTGACATCCCATACATACATTTTTTTAAGCTATACACTGCCGAATTAGAGAAGCGCGAAGCTAATCTACCCGCTTTGAGCATACAAATGCAACGACATAATGATGATTTTTAGTTCATTTCATTAGTCGTGCTATTTTTTTTTCTACCTTTGAATCATAATTTATGGAGGAAAAAGAATGAAACTTTGCCAACAATCAAAATCGTCAGTCGAATCTGCTATCAGAAAGGTAGTAAACCACTACTCTTCTACTAGTGGACAGACCATCGTTACGGATATTCATTTGCAACCCAATATGACTACCGGGGAGCTTTACATCTTTGATGATGATGATAATGAACTTGCCGATACAATGATCAACGAATGGATCAATTATGATAGTGATGCCTTTTATGATATAGTTGAATCGGATTTGCGCACGCTTCTTTCGAGAATGAACGATGAAGAATGTTTTGCTAGAATGAATATTCTGAAGCCCTACTCGTTCGTTTTAGTAGACGATTTGAAGGAAACTATCTCGGATCTTCTACTGATTGATGATGATACACTCTTCATTAATGATGAATTGCTGAAAGGACTAGACGAAGAACTTGACGCTTTCTTAAAAGATCTGCTCGAAAAATAAGCTACTCACAATACACTGCATATTATGAGGATACCTTTTTTAAATAAAGGTATCCTCTTTTTTTATACCCATCCGCTAAGCATTTCTTTCATACCTCCTTTTTACGTATGTATATAAAATCTATTTCAACCACACAGATGCCTAATCTTTTTAATACCAATACTCCTTTTATAATATCTTTTTGAGTCTTGTTAGCTTTATAACATGTCTTTTATTCACTTTAATTTTATTTTTTATTGCATTATGTTTTGTTATATAAAATATTATCCATTACTTTGCGTACGTATTCAAAGGCCAATGATACAACACGGACGTATTAGTTACCATTATTAAAAGGATAAAAAAATTATGGGATACAACTTTAAAACTAAATTAGCAGTATTGGTATTAGGACTTTGTGTTTTGCTTCCTGTCGCAGCACAGGACAAAAAACCTTCGATTAACATCGGTGTATTGGCACATGCTTATCTCTATGCTCAACAAAACGATTTCGGGAGCGCTACATTGACTAGCGATTCTAAAGATTGGAGTATGGGAGCTAACCTTTATCGTGCTCGCCTCATGTTTGACGTACAACTTTCAGCCCGCGACCATATCTTTGCCGAAACAGAAATCACGGCAGGTATCGGGCCCGATTCTGACAAAGCTGCTAGCATCAAAGTGCTAGACATGCAATATGATCATAGGTTTTTCGACTGGCTCACAGTTTCGGCTGGTAAAATGCTGGTTTCTTACAATCGCAATGGGCTTCAAACCGCCTCTACATTGATGGCGAATGACTTCAGTTATTTTCAATATCCATATAACATGAATCAAGAATCGCCATTGCAGAATGACTGTGGTCGCGATGTGGGTGTAAACCTTTCGGGTGGTATTGTTAATGATAAATTGAAGTATCGACTAGGTGTTTTTGATGGACGACGCACTTTCGAAAACACAAAGAAGAAACCTTTCCGTGTAACTGCTCGCGCCGAATACAATCTAAGAGACATTGATCCATATGCGGGTACTACCCTTGGCGAATATAACGTATTTACTTTTGGTGGTGGTATCGACAAACAAGGTACTTACGTAGGTATGGGCGCCGATATGTTTATTGATCAGCCGCTGGGCCGCACAGGTTCAATCACAGCCAATGTGGCTTACTCGTACTTGAATGGTGGAAATGACCCAAACGCCAAATATTCATTCGCCGAGCTGATTCCTGAGCAAAATATCTGGTTTTGCGAATTGGGATATTATTTCAAGAAAGTGAAACTTCAACCATGGATAAAGTTTGAGCGTCAAGATACACACGAGAAACTCACAACCACTAACGTGTATGGTGGTGGTCTCAACTACTTCTTTAATGGATACAAAGCCAATGTTCGTCTTTCCTACATCGCCATGAACAAAACATTACTGACTGAAGCGGGCGGCACAACAAATAAGACGTTTGGACAAGTTTGGCTACAAGTGCAACTGTGCTATTTTTAAAACTAAAGTCATAAGACTACATTAATACCCCCCTAATACATCCACTCCTTGATCCAAGCTCCAAAACATAAATGAGCTATTCATAGGCCTGGTGAACAGCCTTAATCAGCACGGTGAGTAGCCTGTATTAGCTTAGTGAGTAAGGGTGGGCAGTAAAGCGATTGACTATCGATAATGGGGTATTCAAGCTAATAATATTTCGATCACAATAGGATACAATAATTAAAATTTTAAGGTTATGAAAAAGTTAGTTATTAAATCAGTATTTGCAGCGTTAGTGAGCTGCATCGTGTTAGGTTTCAGCAGTTGTTCTTCCAAGAAGAGCACTGATAGTATAACTTCTGCGGGAGTAGATAATGACAGTATTGTCGAGATTGGTATCTTACATTCATTGAGTGGCACAATGGCGATTTCGGAAGTATCGCTTCGTGATGTTTTATTGATGGGTATCGATGAAATCAATGCGGCAGGCGGTGTATTGGGCAAAAAGATTGTCCCAAAAATCGTGGATCCTGCATCTGACTGGGATTTATTCGCCGAAAAAGCCAAAGAGCTTTTGGGTAAAGATAAAGTGAAGGCGGTATTCGGTTGCTGGACATCTGTATCGCGCAAATCAGTTTTGCCTGTTTTCGAAGAGTACAATGGATTGCTTTTCTATCCTGTACAATATGAAGGACAAGAATGCTCGCCCAACATCATCTATACAGGTGCAACACCCAATCAACAGCTAATCCCAGCTGCCGAGTATTTGATGAGCGAAGAAGGCGGCGGTTATAAGAAATTCTATCTATTGGGTACAGATTACGTATTTCCACGCACAGCTAACTCGATTCTCAAAAACTACTTATTGGCTCAGGGCATTCCTGCCGAAAACATTATCGAGGAATATACCCCTTTCCACCATCAAGACTATCAAACCATCGTGTCTAAGATCAAACGTTTTGCCATGTCGGGCAACACATGTGTGTTAAGCACTATCAATGGCGATAGTAACGTACCTTTCTATAAGGAGTTTGCCAACCAAGGGTTGAACTCAGCATCTTGCCCTATCATGGCTTTCTCGGTAGCCGAAGATGAACTTAGAGCAATGGATACCGAGTTCTTAATTGGCCACCTAGCCGCATGGAACTACTTCCAGTCACACAAGACACCTGAAAACTTTAAGTTCACTGAAAACTTCAAGAAATATTGTGCCGACAACAAACTACCTGGAGGAAATGATCGCGTGACAGATGATCCAATCTGCTGGTCGTATACAGGTCTTTACCTTTGGAAAACAGCAGTAGAAAGAGCAGGTTCGTTTGATGTAGACAAGGTTATTGCAGCACTTGCCGATCTAGAAATCGATTCGCCTGCAGGTACGGTGAAAATGCATGCTGACAATCATCACCTTGCCAAAGCAGCCGTAATCGGTGAAATCAGACCCGACGGTCAGTTTGACATCATAAGTAGCACTGATATGCTGATTGAGCCTCAACCATTCAGCCAATATTCTAACTAAATCATTCAATCTCTATAACAAAAAAACAGTCATTACCATGCGAAGTAAACTAGTTTGGGTTATTATCTGTTTCACAATCAGTTGTTCACTCTTTGCGCAGGATTTGTCGGTGAGTCAAGCAATCACCGACATCCTGAGCAAGGATGCTGAAAAATCAGCCCCAGCATGGACTTATCTGAGTAAACACGAAACAGACAGCATATTCCCATTTTTGGAAGCTGCACTTGATGGACGACTCTACGCCTCGCATGACGGCCGAGCCATCACCCTCACAGAAGAAGGGAGTTTTTATCTTTATCCCGAATATCTGCCGACAGCTATTCCATATACAAAAGACAACCTAGAGGCTATCAAACTATCGCGCAAGGAAAGAGTCCTTTTTAGCGAACTGATGCCAATGATCAATCTAAGCAGTCCCTCAGTAGAAATGCGCGCGAACGCCTATCGCCAGATAGCCGAACGAAGAGAAACCAAATGGCTATCCATCGTGAAAGAAGCCGCCGAGCACGAAACTGATGAATCACTAAAATCGATAGCACAAGAAACCCTCTATACACTAGAGCTACAAGGTGGAAACAATGAGGAACAAGCCGAAGCCATCGCCTACTTCTTGGCTCGCAAAACAACTAATGCCCATCTACTGCTTCGCTCTTATCTGGAGCGATCAGACATTAGCGCCGCCAATCGCAGCACTGTGAAAAAGCAGATTGCACACTGGGATTTGGCCGAGCGAAACAATCAGATTTATCAAAATATATTCAGCGGGCTTAGCCTAGGTAGTATACTTATCCTCAGTGCCTTGGGGCTTTCCATCATCTATGGTTTAGCAGGTATCATCAATATGGCTCATGGAGAGTTCATGATGGTTGGCGCATATACCACCTTCTGTTTACAACAGATTTTCGAGAAGATGCTTCCTGCCGCTTGGTTCGATTGGTCCTTCTTCTTGGCACTGCCCATGGCCTTTATCGTAACAGCCTTTATCGGCCTGATCGTAGAACGATTAGTGATTCGCCATCTCTATAGCCGCCCATTAGAGAGCTTGCTCGCCACTTGGGGCATCAGCCTCATCATGATTCAGTTGGCTCGTAGTATATTTGGCGACTTGACCACCGTAAAATCACCTGCCATCTTATCAGGTGGTTGGGAAATATCCGAAGGGATGATACTACCCTATAACCGTCTATTCATCATGGGACTGACAGTGGTGATCTTTACCATCGTCTATTTCGTATTCCAAAAATCACGCTTGGGCGTAAAGATCCGCGCCGTGACACAAAACCGCAACATGAGCGCCTGTGTGGGTATATCAACTCAGAAGACTGATATGATTACCTTCATGCTAGGATCTGGTCTGGCCGGCGTGGCTGGCTGTGCGGTAACACTCATCGGCAATGTGGTACCCGATATGGGACAGACTTACGTAGTAGACTCTTTCCTCGTAGTAGTGACTGGTGGAGTTGGTAAACTTGTGGGATGCGTAGTTTCTGGTTTGGGCATAGGTGTATTATCCAAAGCCTTTGAGGTGCCTTTCGAAGCCGTTTACGGTAAAGTGCTAATTCTTGTATTGATTATTGCATTCCTGCAGTATCGTCCCAAAGGGCTATTTGCCGATAAAGGACGTATTGGTGAGGATTGATAAAACCTGATGATTATGGAAAAAGATAAATTAAACTATATACTATTCCTCACAGCCTTTTTGGTATTGATGCCTCTGGCTTATCTGATGGGATGGGTAGATATCAACACTATGACGCTGTGGGGGCGTTACTTCTGTTTTGCCATCGCTGCCATCGGAGTAGACTTGATATGGGGCTACACAGGTATCATGACGATGTGTCAAGCCTTCTTCTTCTGTCTTGGCGCGTATGGAATAGGTATGTTCATGACGTTGAGTAATCTGCCTGCCGGACAAGCGGTGCCCGATTTTATGACCTGGAACAATGTGACAGCACTTCCTTTCTTCTGGAAACCATTCGAAACATTTACTGGAACGATCATCGCTTGTATCATCATTACAGTGGGGTTCGCCTTCATTAGTTATTTCATCTTCCGTCGCCGCATCAAAGGGGTATTCTTTGCCATTATCACACAAGCATTGGCATGGGCGATGTTCTTGCTTTTCTCGCGTAATGAGACTATGCTAGGCGGATCGAATGGCTTGACCAACTTCCCTACCCTGCTGGGCATGGATCTCCGCTCGGACACAGTAAAGCTAGGCTTATATATCTTCACCGTGGTGATGCTAGGCGTCATTTTCTATCTATCGAAAAAGCTCACCGAATCGAAGTTTGGCAAAGTGCTGGTAGGTATTCGTGACAGCGAATCGCGCTTACGATTCACCGGCTATAAAGTGGTGCAATATCAGACAGCCATCTTCATTATAGGGGCATTGATTGCCGTTGTGGCGGGCATGCTCTATCTACCACAGACAGGCATCGTCACTCCGGGCCGAATGAGTGTCCGTGCTTCGATCGAGATGTTGATATGGGTAGCATTGGGAGGGCGTGGCAACTTGAAAGGTGCAATTCTAGGAGCATTAATCGTGAACATGCTCTACAGTATCTTTACTTCACTGATGCCCGAAGCTTGGCCATACATTTTAGGCTTGCTCTACATCATTACCGTACTCTATCTAAAGAAAGGTATATTGGGATTGATCGGTTCAGTAAACACCAAAGCGATAGTAAACAAAAAGTGGTTCTCCTTTAAACGCAAAAAGTATGTTGAAAATACGTAATCTCACAGTAACGTTTGGTGGCGTAGTAGCCCTCAACCTTCATAAGTTCGACCTAGCGGATAAAGAGCTTCGTGTGATAATCGGTCCTAATGGTGCGGGTAAATCAACCATGATGGATGTACTCTGTGGCAAGACACAACCCAATCAAGGAACGGCCATCTTCAATGGAGCCGAATTGATAGGACGCTCCGAGATAGAGATTAATCAAATGGGCGTGGGACGTAAATTCCAAAAGCCAACAGTATTTGACGGACTATCGGTATTCGACAACATGCTCTTAGGCTTGAAATGCAACAAGAATGTATTTTCATCTTTGTTTTTCCGCTTATCTGGCGAACAACGAGCCAAAATTTACGAAGTGGCAGAGCTGGTGAACTTGGCCGATGAGCTAACGACCATGGCTGGATCACTATCGCACGGGCAGAAACAATGGCTGGAGATTGCCATTGTATTGCTTCAAGATCCTGAATTGCTATTGATTGACGAGCCTGCCGCCGGTATGTCGGATGCAGAAACTGAGAAAACAGGTGAGCTACTCATCGAGCTAGGCAAACGTCGTGGCGTGATTGTGATAGAACACGATATGCACTTCGTGGAGCAAATAGCTAAAGAGAAAGTGACCGTGTTGGTACGAGGATCTATCCTCACCGAAGGTAGTTTCCAACAAGTAAAAAATGACAAGAGTGTGATCGATTGCTATCTGGGCGCACCAGACTCAGCACAAATGAAGAATATGAAATCAGCCTAAATGTGTATGGAAAAGATATTAGAAACCAAAAACCTACATGCAGCCTACGGGCAAAGTACTATTCTATGGGGAGTGGACATGAATGTAGCGAAGAAGAAAGTGACTACCATCATGGGACGTAACGGTGTGGGAAAAACCACCTTGATGCGCACTATCATGGGCCTACTAAAAACTGCCGAGGGCGAAATACATTTCAACGATAACACCATACAAAACTATCCTACCTATAAGCGCGCACAAAGCGGCATAGGCTATGTGCCCCAAGGACGCGAGATTATCCCGAAACTGACTGTGTATGAAAATATATTGATCGGTACGGAGGCACTTCCTTCAGGACCCAAGACTTTTGATGAGGAGGAAATCTACTCGCTCTTCCCCATCCTCAAGACTTTTCGCAACCGGATGGGAGGTAATCTCAGCGGGGGACAACAACAACAGTTAGCCATTGCCCGCGCATTGGTGGGCAAACCCCAACTGCTGATACTTGATGAACCAACTGAAGGTATTCAGCCATCCATTACCTTAGAAATAGCCGAGGTATTGAAAAGGTTGGTCAACGATCGCGATATGAGTATCCTACTGGTGGAGCAAAAGTTGGACTTTGCCAAGATTCTAACCGACCAATACTTCATCATGGATAGAGGCAAAGTGGTACGTAGTTTTGACAAAGAACACGCCGACTATGATGAACTGAAATCTTACTTATCCGTATAACCCTTTATAAAGAACAACTGAAATATGAGACTTACACCAAGAGATATAGAAAAACTGATGCTACACACCGCTTGCGTAGTAGCCCAAAAAAGATATGCCCGCGGATTGAAACTGAATTATCCAGAAGCTATCGCCTTGATATCAGGCCAATTACTGGAGTTGATACGTGATGGGCATAGCCTTGCCGAACTCACTGAGCTTGGTGCACAAATTCTTGGCACTAACGATGTGATGCCTGGAGTAGCCGAAATGATAGCCGAAGTGCAAGTAGAGGGTACACTAGTGGATGGCACAAAGCTCGTTTCTGTCCATGAGCCTATCCGTCATAGTGGTTTAGACTCAAAGCTTGCTCTCTATGCATCAGGCTTGACTAAATCAAAAGAAAGGATAGAAATAGACAATAGCATGAACCATATTCCCGGACAGGTGGAATTGATAGATACTCCTATAACCATCAATGAAGGCCGCAAGACAATCAGCATGGATATTACCAATAAGGGTTCACGTCCTATCCAGATAGGATCACATTGCAACTTTGCTGAGACCAATAAAGCACTGTGTTTTGACCGGATGGCGGCTGTTGGCTATCGCCTAAACATTCCTGCTGGAACAGCTGTGCGCTTTGAACCTGGTGAAACTAAGCATATAGAATTAGTAGAAATAGCTGGGGAGAAGAAGGTCTTTGGAGGTAACAACCTTGTAAATGGCTGTTACACCGGTCGCGAAAAGGAAATTGAATCGAACATGAAAGAGAAAAGCTTTATTGATTAAAATAAGGAAGGAGAAACAACAGATGGCAACTATTGAAAAGAAACTATATACAGACATGTATGGTCTGACCACAGGCGATAAAGTAACACTGGGAGATACAGGACTGAAGATTTGTGTAGAAAAAGACTATACTGTTTATGGTGAGGAATGTGTGTTTGGTGGTGGCAAGGTGATTCGCGATGGCATGGGACAAGCGACTGGCTTCAAGGATGAAGAGGTGCTGGATCTCGTCATTACTAATGCATTGATCATCGATTATAAAGGCATCTATAAAGCCGATATCGGTATTAAGGAAGGCAAGATTAAAGGAATTGGCAAGGCAGGTAATCCGCATATACAACCTGGAGTGACTCCGGGTTTGATCATTGGAACCATCACAGAGGTTATCTCGGGCGAAGGACTGATAGCTACAGCAGGTGCTATTGATACGCATGTACACTATATCAGCCCTCAACAAGCTGACGAAGCTTTAGCCAATGGTACAACGACCTTTATCGGCGGTGGTACAGGACCAACCACTGGCACTTATGCTACAACTTGTACGGTGGGCGCTTTCTACCTACAAAAAATGATGGAAGCTACTGACCAAATACCTATTAACTTCGGATTTTTAGGAAAGGGTAACTCTAGTAAACCAGAAGCTTTAGAAGTACAGATTGAAGCCGGTGCTTGCGGCTTGAAGCTACACGAAGACTGGGGAACCACTCCAGCAGCAATCGATACTTGCCTAAACATAGCCGACAAACATGATGTACAGATCTGCATCCATACCGATTCTATCAATGAATGTGGTTTTGTGGAAGATACTTTTAAAGCATTTGATGGACGCACCATACATACTTATCATACAGAAGGAGCTGGTGGCGGGCATGCACCCGATATCATAAAAGCATGTTCATTACTCAATATTCTGCCTTCATCGACTACCCCCACAAATCCTTACAGCATCAATACTTTTGATGAACATCTAGATATGCTCATGATTTGCCATCACTTAGACAAAAATAATCCTGAGGATGTGGCCTTTGCAAAAAGCCGAATTCGCCAAGGCACTATCGGTGCAGAAGATATTCTTCATGATATGGGAGCTATCTCTATATTTACATCTGATTCGCAGGCAATGGGACGTATCGGCGAAGTCATCTGCCGCACATGGCAAATAGCTTCGCGCATGAAGGAAGTCAGAGGACCACTAGCCGAAGACAGTGGTACGGATTGTGACAATTATCGTGTTCGTCGCTATATCGCTAAATATACTATTAACCCTGCGCTGGCACATGGTTTGGCACAAACTGTTGGCTCTATTGAAAGCCATAAGATGGCTGACATCGTGTTGTGGAAACCTTGCTTCTTCGGCACAAAGCCCGAAACCATCATTAAAGGGGGTATGATAGCCTATGCGCAAATGGGCGATCCTAATGCTTCGATACCTACACCAGAACCTTATTTCCCTCGCCCGATGTTTGGTGCATTAGGCAAAGCGGCTTCAAGTAATTCGTGCGTATTCGTATCCGAAGCTTCACTTGAGACAGTAAAAAACTATGGATTGGAAAAGAAAGCAGTGGCAGTACATGGTTGTCGCGTTGTATCGAAGGCTGATCTAAAATTGAACAATACAATGCCTGCCATCGAAGTAGATACAGAAACATTCCAGGTGAAAGTTGATGGCAAGGAGCTGCAATGTACACCAGCTGAAAAACTACCTTTAGCCCAATTATATAATATGTTTTAATCGTTTTCAGACACCTTTAAATTTAATGTGTAGAGTTCCCCTATCTTTTATAGAGGAACTCTATCTCTATTTCTACGAAAGTCCTTATTTTTGCAACAAAACGAAACCAGATGTTCACGTCACGCAACTATCAGCATATCCTTAAACAATTTCAATGGAAATACGCCATTGCCCTATTGGCGATAGCATTGATTTCGCTCTGCTCACAGATTTTCATTCAAAACTATTTATCCAATCAATATTCTGACTCACACCTTATTAACTACGCAGCTAAGTTGCGGTCGGATTCTCAAACTTTGGTAAAATATTCGTTACTACTCGAAAGAGGTAATAACTACCGAACAGACGGAAAGGATTTTACCAATACCTTTAAACAATGGACAGCTACACATAAGAGCTTACGCAATGGAAACGATTTTCTAAATATCCCCGCCAATGCGGATAAGATGATTGATGAACTTTTCACCATTATCGATGTACCTTACCAAAATATGCTTGATGCTGGAAATGAGATTTGCAAAATCGTAGAACAACGCAACATCGCTGATACTGTAGCAATCAAACCACTGGTCAAACAACTACTCGACAATGAGAAAAGCTATTTATTGGGGATGGAAATGATCGTTTTTGAATATGATCTTACTTCGAAAGAGAATATCACTAAACTACAGCAATTGGAATGGTGGCTGTTTGCTATAGTCATCGTTTGTTTGCTATTAGAGGCACTCATCATCTTTTTACCACTGCATAGGCAACTGAAAAACAGTTTTGAAAATCTACTGGAAAGTAATAGAGCTTCACACGAGATGGCGAGTCGTTTGCAGAAGATACGGTCGGATGCTATTTTGACTGGCGAAACACGCGAACGTAAGCGCATTTCGTCCGAAATACATGATGGCATTGGGCAAATGCTAACTGCCTTAAAAATGCGCATCGAAATGCTGGAAGACAAAGATGAGATAAAAGGCAATATGCTAAACGAAATACACGAAATGACCGTCACCATTGTGAAGGAGACACGCCGTGTATGCGCTGAACTTTTGCCCAATATTCTTGATGATTTCGGACTGAAATCTGCAATAAAAGAGTTATCAAAGACAGTACGCGAGAATACGAAAATAGAAGTAGTACTACACGATGAGATTGAGGAAGGAGTAATGACTAAACAACAAGAAGTCATCATTTACCGTGTGTTGCAGGAGGCAATAAACAATGTAATGAAACATGCACAAGCAAGCCGAATGGAAATATCGACAGAGACGGATGCAGAAAACATCTATATCGAAGTGAAAGATAATGGAAAGGGATTCCGAGTGAAAATCGATGAAGTATATAACGGACAAGGAAGTGGCATACATGGACTAGGATTACTTAATATGAAGGAACGAACTGAAATGTTAGGTGGAAAATTTCATGTGGCATCAATACCCGGGAAAGGTTCTACAATCAGCTTCATCATTCCCTATCATGTGAACTAAAAACCTAATAAATTCTATACAATGAATCAACCAATAAACATTCTATTAGCAGATGATCATGAAATATTTCGCTTAGGCGTGAAGCAGTTCATAGACAGTGAAAAGGATATGCGTGTAATAGACATGGCAGATAATGGGAAAGAAGCACTGGAAAAAGCTTTCGTGCTGAAACCTGATCTGATCTTGATGGATATAGCAATGCCGGAAATGAATGGCCTAGAAGCTGCCGAAGCTATATTAGCAAAAATGCCCAATGCCAAAATACTACTGATCAGCCTATACGATCTTAACGATTATGTGAAACAGTCGCTTCGTATTGGTGTTTCGGGCTATGTATTGAAGGATGCACCCAATAAGGTCTTTCTGAATGCCATTCGCTCAGTGGCTGCGGGTAAGTTCTTCTATTCGGGCGATCTGACAGATGTTTTATTGAATGAGTTCAGAACTTTACAAGCTCAGACTACACATGTGGATAATAGTGTACCCGCCGTCACAAGACAACGAAGATTGACAGAACGCGAATTAGAGATACTCGGACAAATTGCCACAGGTGTCAGTAATAAGGATTTAGCCTTGAAATATAGTGTAAGTACTCGCACCATTGAAACCCATAGACTCAATATCATGCGCAAGATGCAAGTCAACCAGATAGAAGCCGCTATAGATTTGGCATTGAAGCAAGGCTTATTATAGATTTCCTTGCAAGCTATTCTAATAAAATTACAATAAGGCAAACCTGCACTGGAGATGAAAATGGTTCTGAATTAGTACCTGATAGTATAGAAAAATTAATCTCACATCCAATCTAAAAAAAATAACCCTGCTCTATTCTAATCATATTCTGAGATATGATAGAAAGAACAGGGTTAAATCAACAAACCTACCAGTTAATTAACATGCGGCCTAACCAATAATTCCGCAAATCTTGAACAATTAAAGAATGTTTTTTTCAATACCGAGAATCATTCCAGGTTATTGTGTTTTGCTGCAAACCCATATAGCAGCTATTTCTTATTTTTTTATATTACTTATAAATCAAGCAATCAAACTAGTATTAAAAGGTATAAATCTCTCTGTTAACATAAAGGTTGGATACGAAGAGAAAAAGATATCAGGTAAATCATTACGATTAAATCAATGTCTGTTTGTTTCGAATGCAAAATTATAGTAAGTTGGCTTTATTCAAGGAATAAAAGCTATGAAATTTCATGTTAAAACAAAATAGACATCAACCTACAAATCAACCATTTACACAATATTTATTGTGAAATGGGGTGAAATAAGACTAGAAGTGATCGATAAAATCTTCCAAATTCTCATCATCTGGGAGATTTATTATTTGAGAAATTTTAGTTCTACGGTTATACATCATTCGAGGAGTTCTCCCTAAAAGGAGTGCCAGTTCCTTATACCTAAAACCCAATTTCAACAGACAGCAATAATGAATATCTGCAATCTTGAGTTCGGGGTATTTCTTTGCTAGCCGAGTAGTGAAACAGTTGGTAACGCAATCTAGTTCAAACTCTATTTCCTTCCATAGTTTGGATGATATGTTTTCTTCAGAAGCTTTAAGTCTATCGGATTTCTCTAATAAGGATAGTATCGTACGATAAGATGAAAGACCCGGTAGAATCGTATTGAAATCGGCCGTAGTTTCTGATTTCAGATTTTCTATTTGCTGTTTCAACAGAGCAACTTCAGCTTTATCTCCTTCGCATTCTGTCAAAAGATTGTTCAAACGAGATATTTCATTATTCTTATCTTTAAAACCTGATTTAATACGCTCCATTTCTTTTACATACAATTTTGCTTTTTTGCGCGTACAAACATAATCATAAGAAATGCAAAGTGAGATAAGAAGAATGATTGCAAAGAAAATCCAGACTTTTGTTTGTTTCTTTAACGATACATTTCTATAATGCTCCAACTCTTCACCATGAACTAAATCTTTCAGATTGGAAATGATGGCCGTGGGTTTTCGGGCTGCTTCCATCTGGTAATAATATACATGCGATGAATCATTCCAGTTCAAAGCTTTTTCAAGCATTCCTTTCTTTCTTGCAAGTTCGGCCAATTTAGCATAAGAACCATATTTGATTTCTGCCTTACTGCTTTGTGCACTTTTTCGCAAACAATACATTGCAGAATCAATTTGCCCCATATTGCTGTAAGCTTCTCCCATCATTAAATAGCCACTGGGGTGCATTGTGGTATCAGGCTGAATATCTATGAATGACCTGCACCAGTTTATCGTTTTTTGATGATCAGGAATCATGCTATACAACGATGCAAAAGCAGTATGAACTCTCTGTCTGAACATCGTATCAAGTTTTTCAGATATAACATATGCGGTCTGCAGTTTTTGCTCTGCTTCTTGGAATCTAGACTCACCATGCTCCATATCAATATAAGCCCGATTTACCATAATGACAAACAACCAAATAGAATCATTGCCTTTCTCAATTATGTCTTGCGCTCGCTTGTAACAGTCATCTGCTTGATGATAGAGTTTATGTTTCACAAGTATCCTACCCAAATTGGTACTGGATAAAGCAATAAAATCATTATTCTCAATTTCATTGGCAAGCTTATAGGCAGTCATATATTCTTGCAAAGCAAGGAAAGAGCTATCCAAATCATGATACACACGCGCTTTATAGTAATGCGCCTTCATACGAAGTGCAACAGGAGCATTTATCGAGTCATAATAGGCAGTTATTGTGTTTATAAGCGAATCGGAAGTATGATCGATATAGTTTTTATCTTTGGCCTGCGTCATAAGCAACTCATAACGCATATAATCTGAGAGTGGCAAGGAATCGGGATGAATCTCTTCTAGTGCAGCCAAAGCATCAGTTGGGGATACTTCCATTAATCCATCAACCTTCTCCCACATGCTAGCATACCTCTCCTCGTACTTTTGACAAGCTGCACACAACACTCCCGTCAAAAATATACCGAAAAGAAATTGTAAGAAAGGTTTAGTCATTGTTATCCGAGAAAATTATTAGGACAAAGATACGGAATAATGATATAAATTATAACATCTAACAAGGTTTATAAATAATAAATATTGCTACTTACAACGATTCTTATCTACAATTCAAATACATCTTTTAGAAAACTAAACATCGGTACAGTATTACGATAGAGTTTTGCTTGTGACAGGAATACTTTTTAAAGCATAACAAGTATTCCACATGAAATTATATGGACAAAAAAAAGAATCATTGTCTCGGTGTAAGACAATGATTCTAATCTTATAATAATGGCAGTATTAAACCTTGCGCAATGTTGCGATAGATTCTTTCAATGATTTGATGATACTCTCTGCATCAGCTTGTTTCTTGCGTTCCATTTCCAAAACGTTGGCAGGTGCATTGTTCACAAATTTCTCGTTGCTAAGCTTCTTCATCACACCTTGCAAGAAACCTTCCTTATGTTTCAATTCGGCCTCCATACGAGCTATTTCTGCCTCTACATCAATCATGCTGCCCAATGGCACTGCAAATTCGACTGTCCCAACCATGAAAGACGCTGCTCCATCCGCTTTGGTCGCAACCACGTCGATAGATGTGAGATTGCACATTTTAGCGATAACAGCATTCAATTCTGTAACAGGATTTTCTCCTACAATCTGCAATTCCAATGGTTCTTTCTGAGCGATGTTCTTTTGTAAACGGATAGAACGGATGTTGCTGATCACTTCTTTTGCAACATCAAACTTGGCTACAAAATCTGCATCTACTGCGCCAGCTGCGGTCATCGGCGACACCATCAAGCTCTCGCCATCTTGACGCGGAGTGATTTGTTGCCACAACTCTTCGGTGATGAATGGCATGAATGGGTGAAGCAAGTGCAACAGATTATTGAAGAAGCCAAGTGTAGTTTCCAACACTTGTGGGTTGATGCCATGACCATAAGCAGGCTTGATCATCTCTAAATACCAAGATGAAAACTCATCCCAGAACAGTTTGTAGACTGCCATCAAGGCTTCGCTTAAACGATATTTGCCAAATAGATCGGCTACCTCGGCTGCCACTTCGCTTTGTTTTGATTCAAACCACTGTATAGCTAGTTTAGAAGCTTCTGGCATCGGAGCATTTTCGTCGATATTCCAACCCTTGATCAGTCGGAATGCATTCCATATCTTATTACAGAAGTTACGACCTTGCTCACAAAGTGATTCATCAAACAAGATATCATTTCCAGCAGGAGCTGCCAACATCATACCCATACGCACCCCGTCAGCACCAAACTGATCGATCAATGCCAATGGATCTGGCGAATTACCCAATGATTTCGACATCTTGCGACCCACTTTATCGCGCACAATACCTGTGAAGTATACATTGCGGAAAGGCATCTTACCTTCGAACTCATAACCTGCCATGATCATACGAGCCACCCAGAAGAAGATAATATCTGGACCAGTTACCAGGTCATTTGTAGGATAATAGTAATTGATTTCTTCGTTTCCTGGATCGAGGATACCATTGAACAATGAGATAGGCCATAACCATGAAGAGAACCAAGTGTCTAGACAGTCTTCGTCCTGACGCAGGTCGTCCATAGTGAGAGCCGCATTGCCTGTCTTTTCCTTGGCCTGTGCCAAAGCTTCTTCTGGAGTTTCGGCTACCACAAAACCACCTTCGGGCAAGAAATAGGCTGGTATGCGATGTCCCCACCACAACTGACGGCTGATACACCAATCTTTGATGTTTTCCATCCAGTGGCGATAAGTATTTTTATATTTTGCAGGGTAAAACTTAATATCATCATCCATTACTGGGGTTAATGCGATTTGTGCCAAATGTTCCATTTTAAGGAACCACTGCATAGAAAGCTTTGGCTCAATCACCACATTGGTGCGCTCTGAATAGCCCACTTTATTAGTATAAGCTTCTGTCTTCTCTAGTAAGTTAGCTTCTTGTAGATCTCTCTCGATCTGCTTGCGCACATCAAAGCGGTCCATACCAATATACAGTCCTGCAGCTTCGCTCAATGTACCATTGTCGTTGAAGATATCGATAGAAGGTAAGTTATATTTTTCGCCCAACATGTAGTCATTCACATCATGAGCAGGAGTTACCTTAAGGCAACCTGTACCAAACTCCACGTCTACATAATCATCTTCGATTACAGGAATCTCACGACCTACAAGTGGCACGATCACTTTCTTGCCTTTCAAATGCTGATTCTTAGGATCATTAGGATTGATACACATCGCTGTATCACCCATGATCGTTTCGGGACGGGTGGTTGCCACGACTGCATACGTATCTTCGCCCACAACCTTATATTTCAAGTAGAACAATTTACCATGCTCTTCCTTGTAAATTACTTCTTCGTCAGACAAAGCAGTCAAAGCCTGCGGATCCCAGTTGACCATACGTACACCACGATAGATTAGACCTTTCTTATAAAGATCTACAAACACACGAAGCACACTTTCGCTGCGAATTTCGTCCATCGTGAAAGCAGTACGATCCCAATCGCAAGAAGCACCTAAGCGACGCAACTGCTTCAAGATGATGCCACCGTGCTCTTCAGTCCATTCCCAAGCATGTTTCAAAAACTCGTCACGAGTAAGGTCAGTCTTTTTCACGCCAGCTGATGCTAGACGTGCCACTACCTTAGCTTCCGTAGCGATAGAAGCGTGGTCGGTACCTGGTACCCAGCAAGCATTCTTGCCTTCCATACGGGCACGACGCACCAATATATCTTGAATAGTATTGTTAAGCATGTGTCCCATGTGCAGCACACCTGTGACGTTGGGTGGAGGAATGACGATGGTGTAAGGTTCACGACCATCGGGTTTAGAACTGAATAAATGGTGGTTCATCCAATACTGGTACCACTTTCCCTCCACGTCAGCGGGACTATACTTGCTTGCTAATTCCATGTTCTGAATTTCTAAATAATATAATAGTATAATAATGGCTGCAAAATTAGTAAATAAAAAGCGTTTACCATCAAGCTATACCAAAGAAATCAATACCTTTGCCCTTGATTTAGAATATGAAAAGAATCTTTAAAATACGGTTAGTTTTACCTCTCATCCTGCTCACCATCATTTGGGCTGTCCAATTCTTTCCAGGTTGGGGCGAATTTTATGCACGTCACTTCTATCCTTCTATCTCTTATGTTTTGGGATCTTTTTCCTCTCTTTTCGCATTTGCCATCGGAGATCTATTCATTTTCTTCAGCATAATATTCCTACTATTTATTCCGATATATGGCATTTGGAAAAAGAAAGGCTGGAAACGAACTCTTTCATGGATGATCGAACTCCTGGCATGGGTTTATATCTGGTTTTATCTAGCATGGGGATTGAACTATTCACAAGACTCTTTTTATAAACGAACAAATATTCCCTATTCCGCCTATACCGCTGAGAACTTTACTGCATTCTTGGAGGATTACATCCCTGCATTAAATAGTTCGTATGTGCCTATAGAAGATATTGATAAAGATCAAATCCGTGAAGAAGCTGTAAAAGGCTATAACCTCATCGGCGATTCATTAGGCATCAATGCCTTGCGGATATCTTCGCCACGTGTTAAGACGATGCTATTCACACCATTAATTTCGAAGGTAGCTGTCATTGGCAGCATGGGTCCATTCTTCTGTGAATTTACCGTAAATGGAGATGCACTACCCTCACAATATCCTGCAACCTACGTCCATGAATTATCTCATTTACTAGGTATAACCAGCGAAGCCGAAGCAAACTTCTATGCTTATCAGGTTTGTACAGCTTCAGAAGTGCCGGAGATACGCTTTGCTGGCTATTTCTCAATTCTCAACCATGTGCTGAGTAATGCCTATCGCCTATTGCCTCAAGAAGAATTTGAGAGACTAAATAATTCGATAAGGCCAGAGATAAAAGAACTATCGAAAACCAATCACGAATATTGGTTGGAAAAATATAGTCCAATCGTTGGGAGCATCCAAGGTTGGCTTTATAACCTTTACTTAAAAGGAAATAAGATAGAAAGTGGACGAAAGAATTATTCGGAAGTCATCGGGTTGTTGATTTCCTATCAAAATAGAAACAAATAAAAACTCAGTATTATATGGATAACAAGATGCATACTCGAGAAGAAAAGATGGAAGCTTTCGGTCGCTTCCTCGATATATTGGATGAACTTCGCGAAAAATGCCCATGGGATAGAAAGCAGACTAATGCCAGTCTTCGTACCAATACGATAGAAGAAACCTATGAGCTTTGTGATGCATTGTCACGTGAAGATGAGAAAGAGATTTGCAAGGAATTAGGCGATGTCCTGTTACATGTGGCCTTTTATGCAAAGATTGCTTCCGAGAAAGGCGAATTTGATATGAAAGATGTCTGTGACAAACTCTGCGAAAAGCTGATTTATCGTCATCCACATGTTTTTGGCGATGTTCAAGCAGATACGGCAGGAGAAGTATCAGAGAACTGGGAACAGCTTAAATTGAAAGAGAAGGATGGAAATAAAACTGTACTGAGCGGTGTACCGTCTGCCCTTCCTGCACTCATCAAAGCTTACCGCATCCAAGACAAAGCCCGCAATGTAGGTTTTGATTGGGAAGAAAAAGAACAGGTATGGGACAAAGTCAAGGAGGAATTTGGCGAATTACAGATTGAAATCACACGGATGGATAAAGACAAAGCAGAAGCAGAGTTTGGTGATTTGCTTTTTAGCATTATCAATGCTGGACGCCTATATGGTATCAACCCTGAAACTGCCCTTGAACGCACTAATCAGAAATTCATCCGACGCTTCAATTACTTGGAAAAAAATACACTGAGCAAGGGGAAAGACCTAAAAGAGATGTCGCTCGAAGAAATGGATAAGATTTGGGATGAAGCTAAAAACAAAGGTCTATAATGGTAA
>CAMTPC010000002.1 GCA_947074295.1 uncultured Bacteroides sp.
TGTTGCTCGCCCAAAACCACCTATTGCGGAAACTAAAGGATTTAAGTTGTAAAGATTACGGCTACGCTTAGGTGTAGCCGTTTTACTATTCTAAATTCTCTTTTTTCCACTCAGAAGGTGTTTGCCCGACAATCCGGGTAAATATACGAGAGAAGTTACCAATGCTATTTCATCCGTTGCCTCGGTTGTTGGTGGAGTGTCAAACCTTGCCGATGCCCCCGAACACGAAGAGACCCTCACCGAAGCTGAACGTAAACGCAGAGCATTAAAAAAGAAAAAACGAGGATTTAAACTGTAAATTACAAATCAATCTATATCATCTTCTACCTGTCTTTGACCTTGTTTAGAGATTCGAATATATTCAGTAGGATTTATTCCAAAATATTTGACAAACGCACGATAGTATGCGCTGTAACTACCATAACCTACACTTTCGGCTACAATATGAAGATCAATATTGGGATTCTCTTTTATGAGCAATATTGAGGCATTCAGTCTCAAGGCAGTAATATATTGAGTGTAGGTTTGGTCGTAAGCTTCTTTTATGCAATTGCTCAATATGTTGCGATTGACATTCAAGATGTCTGCCAATTTCTCTTTGGTGAGATTTGCATCTTTATATAATTGCTCACTCTCCATCAGTTGGGACAACCTAGCGATGACCTCTCTAGTTTTTGATAGTTCTATTTCCGATGCTGTTGCAGATGTATTGCTTGTGCTTTGATATAGCTTTTCAATTCGAGTGTGTGACTGAGTTACCGATTCAATTTGGCGATAGAGGTCTCTGTTGCGTTGTTTTAACCTGCGATATAGATAAAACACCATACTGAGCGCAGTGAGAATAAGTAGTGCAATTATAGCGATGCTTACAATCCAATTTCTAAGTATTGCCTGATTTGTTTGCTCCCTTTCGAGTTCCAGTTCTGCAACTTCTTTCTCTTGCTCCAACTCTTGTAGGCGAAACAGCTTGGTAAGCCTATTTAACTGAATAGAGGTCTTCTCGACATTGGCTGAATCAATAATTTTAGAGAAGTTATAGTAAGAATCCAGAGCTAACTCTTTATCTCCACGCAGGTATGCTTGGTGTCCTAAGGTGCGGTAGTATGCGCTGAGCATCTCATAATTGTTGCTCTTGCTATAATGTTCTATCAACGATTTTAGCATACGAACCGACTCTTTGTAGTTGCCCACAAAATCTTCGTATCGGCTAAGAGCATAATATACCGGAATACTTTCGGAGGCATCAGCGTAGATATTGTTGTAGTATTTCATCGAGTCGGCTGCCGCTATCGCCTCTTTTTTTCGTTTTAGGTTGATATTTGCAAGCATACGATATCTGTAAAGTCGAGTGCGCATTACAGGGTTTACATTTCCCTTTTCGCTCTCCCAACGGTTGATATGCACCTGAATTGTGTCGCAGTATTGGAGTACTTGCTCGTAATTCGTACTATTGATATACGAAGCGCAGATATTGAAGCCACAGGTAGCAACTTTTGTGTTATTGTCAATTTCTCGATACTCTCTGAACGCAACTTTAAAACGTGCCAAAGCCTCGTCGTACTGAAAATTATTGTTGTATGTAGTCCCAAAACATAGGTTTGCTGTGGCAATGCCCTCTTTGTGGTTGTGCGCAAGGGCATAGTCGGACATTGCTCTCGCCGTGGTGATAGCCTCTGCATAATCCCCAATGCTCAGGTATTGACCGTGCATTTTAAACCATATATTGTACAAGCTCCGCACTTGATCTGTTGACTTGTAGTACTCTATCAACTCGGCTGCTTTTTCGAAGTATTTTTCGTATTGTCTGTTGGTATGATAGAAACCCAGAGGTGAGGTGCGAAATACATGGTCGAAGTGGTTGTTTTGTTTGGCTACTGCTTGGGTAAGTCCCCTTTCGCACATCTCAAAGAATGCTTTTTCGTTACGAATGCTGTCATACATCTCCATGGATAGCGCATAGAGTAGACTATCGCCAAAGAATTTTGTTTGTGCACTTGATGGTTTTGATAAAAGTAGAATTAGCGCAAAGAAAATGTATAAAAATCTTCTTAATGTCATTACAGTATAATTAGGTATTTAGAAACTGAAGCCCGCACAAAAATGGTATCTCCTTTGTGCAAATATACTCATTTTGCACTTTGTTTATTGAATTTTTATTATTTTTTGCGGTTTGTGCTAAAACGCAATGTCGCTGTGCTAAAACGCTCACTCGAATAAAATTGGTATGCCTACCTTTGTAATACACTTTGATCATTCACATCTATGTTCACTTCAAGAATAATAATAAATCACAATAATAAATTATGAAAAGAGCAATAGTTACACTCCTTCTTTTGTTGGCGCTTGTCTTTTCGGCGCAAGCACAAGAGACAAAATCAGCCCTTGCCGACTCTCGTTGGTATGTAGGTGCAGATGTCGGAGTTTCGTTTGGAAGCTCTACACTTAAATCATTCGGAATGGACAAAACCCGTGTAGGCTACGGAGCAGGTCTAATGGGTGGCTATCAAATCAACTCATTTCTATCAACCGAATTAGAAGTAAATTATCGTCATTTGGGATTAGGGGCGTATGATTGCTATCAAAATTTATGGCTTGGAGCTGACGGAAATCGATATTTTGCACCAGTTACAGGGATGGATAATTGGCAATATAGTGATCTGCGTTCCTCTATAAGCCTTTATGGTCTTGGGGTAAGATTAAATGTAGATTTCATAAAGCTATTTAAACCCGAAAGTCGATGGTCAGCAATGATTTCTCCCGCTATATATGGTATCGGGTCAAGTGCATCGGTTAGAACTATCTCATCAGGCGACAAGGTGCGTAATAGCTCATCGTTCCACTTCGGTGTTGGTGGTGATTTGGGTGTAGGCTATCAGGTTTGCAAAAATATCAATGTACGTCTCTATTCGGGTATAACTTACCTGACAGGCAAAGGCATAGATGCCATGCCTCAGGTTGAGCATAAAAGTAACAACACTTGGAATAGTGGCGTGAAGGTAACATTTGTCATTGGTAAACGCAAAGTGAAACAAGCAACACAACCAGCTTATGTCGCTCCCGCATCTGTTGTAGAGGTAGTTAAGAAAGAGCCCAAAGCAGAGGAAAAGCAAGTTGTGGCAGAAGTGAAGCAAAAGGAGGAACAAGCAATAATTATTATCGAACAAGATGTACCCCAAAAAGAGTCAATACCCGAACCTATATTTGAGTGTAGCATATTGTTCGGAATAAATAATAGCGCATATAGAGAAAAGTCAATACCCAACCACAGCAAAACTATTGAACGTACTGAGGGCAAATCCTAATGCTATGATACAGATTGAAGGGTGGTGTGATAAGACGGGAGATGTTGATGTAAACCAAAAGGTTTCATACAAAAGAGCAAATGTCATAAAACGCTATTTAATAAGTAAAGGCATAGCAGATAGCAATATATCAATCAAAGGCAACGGCTTTGACCTTACTGCCGAAAGTGATGCAAAGGCTCGTCGAGCGGATGTTAAACTTTATGTAACAGAAAAATAGATGACTATGATACAGATAAAAAATATACGAAAAAGTCTATTGTACATTGTGGGAGCATTGTGCGTGGCTTTAATAGGATGTGACAAGACGCCTCACGAAGAGGATATACTGACTAATGATTCGCAGGGGGCTATTACTGTTACTTTGAATACCAATGAAGTGTCGTGTAAGCCATTTAATAATATACACATCTATCTGTTTGATGATTCTGATATGCTTGCGGTTCATAAGTATTACCCCAATATGACTGATCTTGCGTTGGATAGAATACTTGTAGACAATGGGAACTATACAGTTTTTGCAATTCTCAACACAGAGGAGGATTTGACACCAACTATAAGAGCTGAAATACCAAACATCGCCTTGCCAGACTTCAAGTTGTGGGTAAAGACACTTGTAGGGAAATATCCGGATTTGCTTACCAGTATTACGCATTGTGAGATTAAAAATAGAGTTGTGCAACTTACTTTAAACTTAAAGGGGGGGGCGGGCGCAATAGATGTTACAACGGTAACGCTTAATCTGACCTATCCTGAGCCTTTGTTGCCGGACTATATTGTGTCGAAGGCATCACGAGCAGGTGAAAATGTGCAATTGAGAGCTATTGCAGAGTTATTGAATAAAGGGACGAATAGTGTCGTTTTGCGGCACTCGAAGTTTGTGGAGAGATCGGAAGATATTTACAAAACAACGATTGATATGCCACAAGGCGAGTTTGATATTCGTATTTGGGGTGATTATGCCGAAGACGAGGTGACAGATTACCACTATAATACAGCCAATCTGAAAGATGTTAATATTTTACCAAAAGAGAGCTACTGGGCAAATACTGATACACGTGACGGCTTTGGATATGCAACAACTATCAATGTAGGCAAAGAGGAAAAATCTGAGAGCTACATCCTTCATCGCCCTTTGGCAAAGTATAAGATTGTAGCTACTGATGTTGAAGCCTATGAACTGTTACGAGTTAAGCGAGGTTACCCACCATTAGAGGAGCTGAAAATATATGTAATGTATGCAGGATTTTTCCCTGCGGGATATAGTGTTGCAGATAAAGTACTCACAGACTCAAGAGAGGGGTACAAATATACGGCAGGAATAAGCGAGAGCGATGCACAGAAAGCTACCGTAGCCAAAGACTTTGTATTGGTTAATGGGGCAGAGTCAAGCGTTGTGGTAAATATTATCTTCAAGGATGCAGACGGCAATACCATTAGCGGTGTCAATGGTGTGAGGATAAACTACAAGGCGGGTTATCTGACTACTATTAGTGGTGATTTCTTGACCGCAGGTAAAGGCGGAGTGGATATAGACACCAGCTGGGATGATGAATTTAACATCGAGTTTTAATTACTGAACGGATATGAAAAAGATACTATATATAATAGGTACGGTTCTACTATTGGTAGGATGTGCCAAAACGGATTTAGGTAGCGAATGGCAAACCGAAATGCAGAAGGTTGTTTTGAGCGTTTCGCCCGATTTAAGCTACATTGATGAGAATGTTGAGCCTATGAGTGCTCAGACACGAGCAATGGTTTCGGTTTATAACTATGTGTTGGAGGTGTATAGCGATAACGGGAACAGTTTCCGGAGCAGCAGTAGCAGCAGATTATAACATAACCTCTGTTGCAGCAGGTGCAGATGAGTCGTTTGGTAGCTTTTGGATGTTAGCATCCACTGCGGCATCATCTACTTTCGACTTGACATTCCAAGCCGAGGGCGAGGCGGAGGCTACTGTGGTCGAAAAAATCCCTTACCAATCGAACCGTCGCACAAATATTAAAGGGCATTATATTCAACAATAGCATAAAGCAATTAAAATAGTAATAACACTTTAAAATTTTCAGAAAGTATGAAAAGAAAACTTTTAGCAATGACACTGGGCATCGCAGCGATGCTGACAGGTTGCCAAAAAGAGGATTTGGGTCAATCCAGTGCTCTTAATGGAACAGCAACATTTAGTGTTGCTGTGGATAATGGCATAGCTACTCGTGCCGAAGTAGAAGCTCCTACACGTTACATTATGGAGGTGTATCAGGTTGCAAACCCAGCCGATGTTGCTAGTGGAACAGCACAACGTTTTGAAGAGACAACAGGCTCATTTGATGTAGTTCTTAAAGAGGGCACAAACTATGTGTGTCTGTTTTGGGCTGACTATGGCACAAAGGACGGAACTTCAAACGAGTATAGTACCGATAATCTTACAGCTGTTAGTGTAGCAAGCCAAGCGACCAAGGAGGCATTTGGAGGCTCTGTGCGATTTACCTATGACAGCGAGGCGACAGATAAGAGCTATTTGAATGTAACCCTTACTCACGCCGTAGCACAGGTAAACTTCAAACAGATAAATGATTTTACCACAGACAACAACACCCTAAAAGTGGAGTATCCTAAGACCTTTGCACTCAATCTTGACGGCAATAAAACAACCGAGATTTTGACAAGCGAGGCTTCTACAAAGACAACTCACACCTTTACGGGTATTGCTAAAGCATCTGCAAATAAAACTATCGGTACGAGCTATATCATTGTGGCTGATGCCTCAAAAACCGTAATGGACATCACTGCTACCTTCAATAGTGAGGTAAGACCTGTTACTAACGTACCTTTCCAACGCAACTACAAAACTAATATCACAGGTGCTTACTCTAATCTTTACACATCGGAACTAACCATCACTTGCGACGACGAGTGGGAGACCCAAGAGTATGATTACATCTTTGGTCCAAAGCAAGTAGGCTATAAAATAGGAGACTACTATCCGGATGCGATTAATCCGGCGACCGCTATTGGCGTTGTTTGTTGGTTAGATGCAACGGATGCCGGTTATGTAGCGTCAGATGGCACAAACCCTGCCGTAGGCTTAAAAGGTAAAATCGTATCTCACGACGATCTGAAAGCGGTGGCGTGGGGTCCGGCTAATTTATTAATCGGTGGAACTTCAGATATCGACGGAACAGCCAATACCACAAAAATTAAGGCTATCTTAGGTTGGCAAACTGATTATCCTGCTTTTGCGTGGTGCGATGCAAAGAACACACAAGCTGTAGATGGTATCAATTGGTATCTGCCTGCTGTGAAAGAGTTGCGTCAGATAGCAGCAGCTTTCCATGGTCTTGTATGGGTTGCCTCGAACGCAGGTACAGGCGAGATAGAGGATTGGGGTGACGATAGTAGTATGCCATGGGACCCTAAATATACAGAAGCCAGAACTGCCTTTCAGAACCAATTAACAAGTATTATTGGAGGAGTAGCGATTCCGACAAGTAGTAGCAATAGATATTGGTCTTCTACCGAGAGCGACAAAGATAATGCGATGGATACTAAAATAGATAGTGGTGGCTTCAGTTCTTCCATGTCGAAGTCAATGGCGACGCCTAACGTTCGTGCAATTTCCGCTTTTGACTCAACGGGTAATTAACAATTTTGCGAGTAAACGATGGGTGCGTGAATTTTGAAAGCACCTGCCTTGACCGCAAAGAGATACTGAAATTTTCAACCGTAATATTTAAAAAATCAAGAATATGAATTCAAAGATAAAAAACACATTGGCAATTGTCAATCGTCAATTATCAATTGGAATGTTGTTCACTGCAACATTGCTGGCAAGTTGCCAAAAATCCGACCTTATAGAGGTCGAAAACGCGGGGGCGCAACCCGTAACAATTAACCTTGTGGCTGACGATGCCGTAGGCACTCGTGCTGCTGCAACAGGTATTGAACAATATGTTATTGAGGTGTATAGCGATGACACCTACACAACTCCGTCCAATATCTTCGGTGAGGGTGCGTCAGCTACCAATCAAGCCACATCTACCGATGGTACATTCTCACTTGTGCTTGACCGTACAGCCGAATACTACTGTCTGTTCTGGGCTGATAAAGATGCAGAGGCTTACAATACACAATCGCTCAAAGCGGTGACCATTGTCTCTGGCAAAACCGCAGCTGAGGCTTGGTATGGAACAAAAACAATCAGTGCCAAAGAATCTGCGCTTACCGTTACTCTTAAACGTGCCGTTGCGAAGATTAACCTTATGGAGACAGGTAAATTAGATGCAGGCAAAACACTTACCGCTACTTTCAATGAGCCAACCATATTTAACGTTGCTGATGCAACCGCTAATACCAATCTCTCTCGCACCGAAACAATTACTATTGCACAAGCAATAGACGGCTCGACAACCCCTGTTCGTATAAATCCTACTGATATTTTTACACTTGCCCCAGTAGCTACCAAATACGTAGCCAAAGTAACCTTTAAGTATGGAGATGAAGATGAGTTTGATGTGGATAACGTGCCATTCAAAGCTAACTTTGCAACCAACATCAAAGGTCATTACACCTCTGTTGCACTCGAAACATTTACCGTTTCGTACAATGATGAGTGGGCAACACCTGATAATGGAGAAAATTTCAGTAAATCACTCTACTCAATAGGCGACTACTATCCTGAGCCAACCGATCCGGGAACAGCAATTGGCGTGGTCTTTTGGTTGGACAATACGGCAGATGGTTATGTAGCCGAAAATGGTACAAATCCAGCCAAAGGCTATAAAGGTAAAATTATGTCATTGGATGAAATAAATGATAAATGCTGGAGTACAGAGAGTGTTGACATCACAGGTGCAAATTCGAGTACAGACGGAAGAGCTAATACGGATGCTATAATGTCGACACCAAACTATAGTGCAGAAACCTATCCGGCAGTTGCGTGGTGCGTTGCAAAAAACACCCCTGCCGTAGATGGCATTTACTGGTATCTGCCTGTTGCAGACGAGATAATCAGAGTTTATGATAACCGTGCAAAAGTAAATAATGCCCTTGTCAAAGCAAATGGAAAGGAGTTTCTATATTATTATACCTTTTGGACATCCGAAAATGTTGACAGCGACAACGCAGTTTTTCTTACAGCAATCGGTGAGTTTCCGTCCTCATCAATGGGTAAGAACTCAGATCGCGGAGAAATTACTCGTGCTGTCTCTGCCTTTAATGTGAATGAATAGTCGCTACTAAACATTAGGGTCTGTATTAGTTCATAGACCCTGATGTTAAAAAAAATGAAGAGGCATTAACTATGTACAACTTTAAAAATTAAGAAAATGGGGAATTTAGATTTGAAGCAATGGATGTCAGGAATTGATGACGAACGCTCTCTAAGAGATATTGTAATCCCCGGAACACACGATTCGGGCACGGAGAAAACAGGTATGGGTGTCGCCCATTGCCAAAATTATAATATCGAAAGACAATTAAACGATGGTATCAGATTTCTTGATATAAGAGTATCTAATATTAATGGAGGTAATGACCCATTAAGGGTTAAACATGGAATAGTAAATTGTTTGATCACTTTTGGTGATGTATTGACTTGGTGTAAAAAAATTTTCAAAGAGAATAACTCAGAAACTATTATAATGTTGATGGATTATTGTCATGACGACTTGGGGAAAAATATTGAAGAAGGATTTGAAAAGTATTTAAATAATAAGAATTACAAAAACCTTTTCTATCTTGGCACAACAATACCTGTCTTGAAAGATGTTCGAGGTAAAATCGTTTTATTTAGACGGTTCGAAAGCTCTAAAAGAGACGCAATGGGAATTGACCTTCAAGAAGGCTGGAAAGACAATGATACTTTTTCTCTGGATGTCAAGAGAGAAGGCGGAGTCGTTATAGAAAAATTCGACATATCCGACGAATACAAAGAGCACGATACAAATAAGAAAGTAAAAGTTGTTCAAGATCATTTAAGCAAAAAACGCTCAAGTGACTGTTTTTATATTACCTAACGATGACTTTGACAGAACAGCCATAGGACAGGAAATATCCAATTTATAACTTCCTTGAATCAAAGCTTTTCATGTAAACGGAATAATTATAGATTTGAGAGTTATTTATGTCTAGGAATTAAAACATACAGACTTTTCTGAACATTACTAAAGGAAGTGGATAATGCCTATTAGGAATTGGGGTGTGGTAATGAATCAATTTTTAGTTATCTTTGAAAACAGAATCGAGCTTTAGCGCTAGACTAAAGCTCGAACTCGAATATAGTTTATATAAAATTGTGGACAGTGCGATGTGATGGGCTAGTCGAAAGAACAACAACATTGTGTTGCTATTAATTTTCTATCTCCTAGTGTATTATCTACTCTCGCAACATTTATCCAGAATTTATTATCACGAACACTTTGAATGGGATATGCAGCTTTAGTGCGTGTATAGCTGTGAGGCCATTCATCATTCACTATTTCATATTCAGGATGAGGAGCATTGACTAAAACATTGTCTTTTGCATCTGCTTTTCCGCTTTTCACTTCTTGTACTTCATTCCATATGCTCAACATGACATCTACAAAATTATCAAGTTCTGAAAGACTCTCACTTTCGGTAGGCTCAACCATCAGTGTGCCATGCACTGGGAAGGATAGAGTAGGAGCATGATAACCATAATCCATAAGACGTTTGGCGATATCATTCTCTGTAATACCCGTTTCTTCAGTGATTTTGCGGCATTCCAAAATCATCTCATGACCAACGAAACCCTTAGCTCCCCGATAAACAATGCCATAAGTATCGTTTAAACAAGTAGATAAGTAGTTGGCATTCAATATAGCAGCTTTAGTAGCCATGGCCAAACCTTCTGCACCCATCATATGGATATATCCATAGGTGATAGGCAGAATTCCAGCACTACCAAATGGTGCAGCCGAAACTTGGTTCATCTGATTACCAAACAAGTGATGGCCAGGAAGGAAAGGGAGTAGATGTTCAGCAACACAAATTGGACCAACTCCGGGGCCACCACCCCCATGAGGCGAAGCAAACGTTTTATGCAAATTGAGGTGACAAACATCGGCTCCAATGAAACCAGGATTAGTTAGACCCAATTGTGCGTTCATATTAGCCCCATCCATATAAACTTGTGCTCCGCATTCATGAATAATCTTGCAGATATCCACTATTTCGGGTTCAAAAATGCCATGGGTTGAAGGATAAGTAATCATCAATGCAGCCAATTCATTCTTATTAGCTATTGCTTTCGTTCGTAGATCATCCATATCCACATTACCTAAACTATCACAAGCACATGTCACTGTAGTGAACCCAGCTTGGATTGCTGATGCAGGGTTAGTGCCATGGGCAGAAGCGGGTATCAAAACTTTGTTGCGATGACCTTGACCAATACTCTCAAGATAACTGCGAATCACACGTAAACCTGCATATTCGCCCGCTGCTCCCGAGTTCGGTTGAAGACTGACGCCTGCAAAACCTGTAATTGTTTTTAGATCATCACTCAAATATTCGATTAATTTTCTGAAACCTTGTGCTTGATCTTCTGGAACAAGCGGGTGTAGTTGCATGAATTGAGGACGGCTCAAGGGCAACAGTTCAGCCGAGGCATTAAGCTTCATGGTACATGAACCAAGTGGAATCATGGAATGTGCCAATGAAATATCTTTGCGGTCTAGCCGTTTGATGTAGCGCATCATTTCCGTTTCAGTGCGATATTTATTGAATACCTCATGAGTTAGATATGGTGATGTACGTTTGAACTCTTCTGGAAAATCACAAGCAGCCTCTACATCACATTCTTCAAATCTGGTATAATCTTTTTCTGCCGCAACGGCAAAGATAGAAAGCAAAGTATTCACCCCGTTTATATCAGTAGTCTCATCGATACTGAAACCTACATCGCCATTGTCATAATAGCGCAGATTTACTTCCTTGCTAAGTGCTATGGTGCGAATCTGTTGTGGCGTGACATTATGAGGTAGTGCAAAACGCAGTGTATCGAAATAATTCTCATTGGCTTGTATATAACCAAACTCACTAAGCGCCTTATCTAGATGTTCCGTGATTTTATGAATACGGCTTGCTATATTTCTGATACCTGATTGACCGTGATAGACTGCATAAAAACCAACCATGGTAGCCAGTAAAGCTTGCGCTGTACAGATGTTAGATGTTGCCTTTTCACGTTTGATATGTTGTTCACGCGTCTGTAATGCCATGCGAAAACATAACTTGCCATTACGATCCTTGGACCAGCCAATGATGCGTCCTGGCATATTACGTTTATATTCCTCTCGTGTAGCGAAATAGGCTGCTGATGGTCCTCCATAGAATACTGGTGTACCAAGTCTTTGCGATGTTCCAAATACGATATCAGCATCCCATTCTCCCGGAGGAGTGATTAACGCTAAACTAAGCAAATCTGCTGCCACCGCTACTTTACATCCTGCGTCATGTGCTTTTTTGGTGAATTCTTTATAAGAAACAATATTGCCATTAGCGTTGGGATACTGTATCACGCAGCCGAACATATCAGCAGTAGGTTCAAACTCCGCATACTTTCCTATTCGTAGTTCGATGCCCAAAGGAATGGCACGTGTTGTCATTACCGCCAATGTCTGAGGAAAAATATGTTCATCTACAAATACTACATTAGCTCCTGCTTTTTGCTTATCGCGTGGTCGAAGAGCGTACATCATGCTTACAGCTTCGGCAGCTGCTGTAGCCTCGTCCAAAAGGGAACAGTTGGCTATAGGCATCGCGGTGAGATCACATATAGCGGTCTGAAAGTTCATTAGAGCCTCTAATCTGCCTTGTGATATTTCTGCCTGATAGGGCGTATAAGAAGTGTACCAGACAGGATTTTCGAATACATATCGCTGGATGACTGCCGGAGTTATGGTGTCATACCATCCCATGCCAATATACGTACTGTACAGGACATTCATGTTCGCAATCTTGTCTATATGTTTACCAAATTCATATTCTGTCATTGCGGGAGGCAAATCAAGTGGTTTTGGTAAACGGATATTCTCGGGTATAGTTCGGTCAATCAGTTCGTCGAGCGTATCTACACCTATTTTCTGAAGCATCACTTTTATATCTTCGTCGTTCACACCTATGTGTCGCGAAGCAAATGTGTCTGTTCTCATATCTGTGGTTATTGATAAGGTAATATATCGTATGAAATATTTATCTGAAAAATGGATTGTCGGCTTTCTCGGCACCTATTGTAGTAGGTGCACCATGACCTGGATAGACAACCGTATCATTAGGTAAAACGAATAGACGGCTGCAAATATTGTCTATTAATTCATCGAAATTGCCCCCAGCCAGGTCTGCACGGCCGATGCTCCCTTGAAATAGTACGTCACCCGAGAAGAGGCAACTGTCGGCTTTGGAATAATATACTAAACTCCCTGGAGAGTGTCCAGGTACATGAATAGCCTCGAGTGTGGTGTTGCCAAACTGAATCAGGTCACCATCGTGCAAATATTTACCCAAAGGTACAGGAGCTTCCTTCAACTGAAAGCCAAACATACGGCTTTGTTTTGGCGCTTCTTCAATCCAGAATTCATCAGCTTGATGAGCTTCAGCCGAGAGCCCAAATTCTTGAAGTACAAAGGGGTTGCCGAATATATGGTCTAGATGTAAATGAGTATTGAGAAGGTGCTTTACGGTGAGTCCTTTATCAATGATAAAATCTTTTAGTTTACGTTTCTCTTCATCATAAAAGCAACCGGGGTCAATAATAGCTGCTTCTTTAGTATCATCCCAAATAACATAACAGTTTACGGGAAACATATTGAATTCGAAAGTCTTTATTTTCATATTTACTAGTTGAAAAGGGTTGGGGGAATGTTATATTGTAACATGAACCACTTTCTTTGTTTCAAAGAAAGGCTCCATAAAATCATTGCTCAAATTATGAATCATCGTCTTATTTTTATGCGACATTGTTTCCTTCTCTAACTCACCACCTTTCAGGCAGATTAGTCCATTGGGCAGAACATTTTTTTGTTCTTTTGAGATATTCTTACGAATGATTTTTATCAGATCATCTAATGGCATTACTGCTCTGCTCACTACAAAGTCAAAAAGCTGTTTTTCTTCTTGTGCTCTTGCATGTCTAAAGGTTACATTCTTCAGCTCTATTGCATCAGCTACTTCATTGGCCACACGCACCTTCTTCCCGATGCTGTCTACCAGGTGGAAAGACGTTTCAGGAAAAAGTATAGCAAGAGGTATACCTGGAAATCCACCTCCTGTACCCAAATCCATTATTTTTGTGCCTGGGCGGAAGTTAATGACTTTGGCTATGCCCAAAGAATGAAGTACATGATGTGTATAAAGATTTTCAATATCCTTTCTGGAGATTACATTAATCTTTGAGTTCCAATCTGCATATAAATCATACAAAGCAGCAAACTGTTGTTTTTGCTCCTCGCTGAGATTGGGAAAATAGTTGAGAATTTGTTCCACGTGATGGTTATCTATTTGATAATTGAAAGATATGAGATGCGTCTACTTAGCAAGCTTTTCTATTGCTTTGATGTGGCCGAGCCAAGGCTTTAACTGCGCAAAGGATAAAGTAACTTCAGTTGCTCCCATCGAAAAAGGCGCTATGTCATATATATTATAGTAGAAAGTGATGCCTTGAGGAGAGATATAAAAGTTCTCTATAGGTTCAATAGCGCCTAAAGATCCATACCCTTTATCCTCAAGCTCTTCGCGGCTTTTCACATTCTCTCTTTTCATTAAAGTTTCCCACAGCATATTGCTCACTGGTTCTTGATAATCTCCAGTAAAGATATCATTAAGATGCAATATGCGATTTAACTTGAAGTCGTAGTTAAGAAATGTGGTAAAATATACTCCATGCGCTCCACCTGTAAACTCATTGATATAGCATTTATAAACCAGTAGATCAGAATTGCAGAACTGTACACTGCCAACTACTTCGTCGTAGTAAGAAAACCAGCCAAAACTCTGCGGTTTATCCTGTGGATGTTCTTTTATTTCCTCCACATATAGTGGTTGCACCTCTCTGATATATCTCTCTGTGTAGTTTCTTACATATTGATGTACCAAATCTGGTGATGATACATTCACAAATACTTTTTCAGCAATGTCACTCCCAAAACAAGCTTGAGCTAGGTAAAAGTTAAGTGAATCACACAAAGTAGAATCCTTAAATACGGGATAGGTATAATTGATGGACACGTTGCACGATGGCAAAGCGGTGTCACCAAGTAGATAAACAGTCTTGTTTACACGAATGCTATCAAACGTTATCTTATCACTGCCACGATTCATCTTGTTATTGCATGATAGTAAAAGAACTCCTACAGTCAGCAAAAGAGGCAGGAACTTAACATATTGCTTAATCATAACTAAATCTGTTGTTAATTCTACATTTCAGATATTTCTCTGTTATTACAAATATAATGTATATTCATGAATACGATGCACAAAGGGTAGAAAAAAACTTTTAGGGTAATTGGTCTAAATTTCTCATTAACGTTCAATTATAAGGAAATTAGCGAACAATAGTTTTTCTAGCATTGTTATAAAATTAAAATTTACTATTTAATATAGTGATATAGGGTGAAATAATGAAAGATATTGTTAAAAGAAGCTTTCCTGTTTTAAAGATATATTGTTCCGGATGTGCCTCGAGTGTCGAAAAAATAGTCAAAAGGCTTGCCGGAATAAACGATGCCTTCGTTGATATAACTACCAATATTCTGACTGTAACCTTTGATGTCAAACGGATTAGTCCTGAAATCATTCGAGATGCCTTGATTGCGGGAGGGTATGGTATGATTATCGATGATGATCTGGATACTGAGCGTCGAACTTGGAAGGAAAGAAATGCTCAGTTTAAAGATCTGAAATTACGCCTGATTGGCTGTGCTTTTTTTTCTATGCCTATCATTATTTTAGAGACTTTTTTCTCCTTTATGTCTTTCTCTGATGATCTTCAGTTAATACTCTGCTTGCCTGTATTATTCTATTTTGGTAATTCTTTGTTTGTCAATGCATGGCGTCAGTTGGGACATGGTAAGTGCAACATAGATACACTTGTTTCACTAAGTGCGTCTGTCGCTTTTTTATATAGCATTTTCAATACTTTCTTTTCAGAGATCTGGCTCAATCATGGCATGATGCCACATGTCTATTATGAGATATCAGTTGTTATTATCACTTTCGTGTTACTGAGTCAAATGCTTGAGGCGCGTATAAAACGTAACAATGCTTCAATTGTCTTACGATTGATGGAACTGCAACCTCGCAAGGCGCGTATTTTGCTTAATGGTATAGATGAGGAAGTTTCTATTAAAGAAGTAATGGCAGGCGATCATGTTTTTATTCGCCCTGGTGAGAAAATACCCGTAGATGGCATTGTCATTGAAGGTAGGACTTATGTCGATGAGAAAATGATGAATGGTGGTGAGGAGTTGGTGCTAAAAGAAGAAGGAGATCACGTATTGGCAGCTACTATCAACCGTAATTCCGCTATAACAGTTCTGGCCCAAGCTGCTGGAACAGAAACAGTGCTTGCGCGAATCATCAAGACGGTCAAAGAGTCCCAAGGTGGTAAAAAACTTGGAGGGAAATTGATCCATAGGATTATAGCGTATTATGTACCTACAATAATTATAATTGCTATCCTTACTTTCGTTTTATGGATTCTTATTGGCGGTATTAATTTTTTCCCTTATGCTGTAATGTCTACCATTTCAGTATTGGTCATAGCCTGTCCTTGTGCTTTGGGACTTGCGCTACCTGCAGCTTTGATGATAGGGGTGGATGAAGCAATCAAAAGACATATCTATATAAAAGATGCGCATATTTTAGAAGCCTTACGGCGTATCGATGCGATTGTGTTTGATAAAGCTGGCATACTAACAGAAGGACGTCCCGAAGTTAGCGATATGATGCGGATCACTGAAGACGAAGATGATGTCAGCCCAATATTATTGGCGGCTGCAATGAAATTAGAAACTCCAATATCGACAGCAATATCAGTTTATATGCTGAAAAAAGGCACTATTGAACCCGTTTCTTTAGTGTGTTTTGAGATAATACCTGGTAAAGGAGTCGAAGCATTTACTGAAAATAAGCAATTCTGGCTAGGTAATCATAAAATGCTGAAGGATAATGATGTGAAATTGACAGAAGAAATGATTGAATACATCATGGAGTATGAGTTATCTGGCAATAGTTTATTCTATTTTGGGACGGGTTCAACCATTTATACAATCATCGCTATACTCGATAAAGTAAAACTGACTTCATTAAAAGCGATAACCGAGCTGAATAGCAAGGGTATAGAAACATTCATGCTTACAACCGATGGAGAGCGAACGGCTCAATCTGTTGCGGGGAAACTCGGAATTGATGTATTCTTATCTGATGTACAGCCAAACGATAAAGAGGAATTTATTAGAGAATGTCGCTTACAAGGAAAGCGCGTTGCTATGGTGGGTGATGGGGTGAATGACACACAGGCACTTGCGTTGGCTGATATAGGTATAGCAATGGGGAGACATCCAGATATTGCAATGGATGTTGCTGCCATTACTCTCTTTACGCCTGATTTATTGCTTTTGCTAAGAACATTTGAACTGTCAAATCGGACGATAAAACTGATTAAACGCAATCTGTTCTGGGCATTTATCTATAATGTCATAGGAGTTTTGCTTGCTGCAGGCGTCTTTATACCAATCTTTGGTTGGATACTCACTCCGATGGCCGCCGCACTCATAATGGCATTTTCCAGCATCAGTGTGCTGATCAGCTCATTAGTCGCATTCAAGCAAGATTGATATTCATTTCATCAGTTATTTCTATACTCTGCTGGCGACATTCCTACAAATCTTTTAAAATACTTGCCAAAAAAAGAGGCATTGGAGAAGTTTAAAGAATAGGCTATTTCTTGTATTGTCATATTGGTTGATTTCAATTTAGACTTAGCATCCATTATGACAACATACGAAATCATGTCGAGCACATTCTTACCTGTCACTAGTTTTACTGTTGTGCTAAGGTGTTGTTGCGAAACACCTAGCTTGTCAGCATAGAACTGTGCTTTTCGTTCTTGGGTGTAATTTTCTATAATGCATTGTACTAATTCCTTACAAAGTTCTTCTTTGCGAGTGTGAGATTGTTCTATAGGAACATAATCTGTATATACCATATTGATGCCTGCTATCAAGAAATTCAGTGTAGCTTCAATCATGTCCGAAGACATATTGAAAGTCTCTTCATCATAGGTGATGCGCGAAACCAATGTAAAGAAATCATTAAAATAGCTGGTGATATCTGGCTTAAGTTCTATAATTGGGTTTTGTGATATTTTAGGATATGAGCTATATAGCTTTTGTACTAGATTAATCCTCTCTAGACAAGAAGAAGAAAACCCTATAAAAGAAAGTTTTACGCGTTCTGTGCGTTCTTGAAACTGGATGATTGTTCCTGGGATCAATGTTATCAGATCATTGGGCTTGATGTCGTAATCAATAAGATTTATAGATGCACGCATGCTGCCTTCCATGCAGAGTGCAAAGATGCTAGTTTTCAGTCTGCAAGATTGTTTATATAGGTTTAGAATCTCTTCAGTTACATCTGGCCATGCCACAACTTCGGTTGGCAAATCTACTTGTGGGAAGTCAAAGTTCATATTCTGTTAGATTATAAGATGGGTGACAAATATAGTTATTTTTTTATTGTATACGCAAAAGAGGCAAAGATATAATCACTCCCCTGTAGCTATTATCTTGATAGTATGATAAATATGCAACAGGGAAGTGCAGATAAAAAAGAGAAATGGATAAATAGCTTTAATCTATTCTACCACCACCTAGTGCCTGATAGAGGTTGATTTTTCCTTGAATTTCGCTGAACTGATCGGCTACATGTTGTAGCTGAGCTGCTAGCAAACCTTGTTGGGCTGTCAGCACTTCTAAATAGGTGGTCGAACCATGTTGCATTAAAAGTCGAGTGCTGCGCACGGCTTCTTCCAATGCAGTGATTTGCTCCATACGGATATACATCTTTGATTCAGTGGTTTGTATTTGCGTTAGAGCGTCATTAACTTCCTTCCCAGCATTGAGCAGCGTTTGTTGGAAGGCAAGTTTTGCTTCTTCTTGTTGAGCTTTAGCTATCTTCAGCTGAGCGCGGTTCAAGCCTTTGTTGAATAAAGGTTGAGTCAATGAACCAAGAGCTGATAGCAGAAGACTACCTGGATTAATTACCGCAGCACCAGCCGAATTGGTCCAACCTGCTGTCCCACCCAAATTGATTGATGGGTAGAAAGCGGAACGCGCAGCATTAGTCGTGTAAAATGCCGAGGCTACTGCCAATTCTGCACTCCTTACGTCAGGTCGCATAGCTAATAGTTCTAGTGGTACACCGATCGACAATTCATAAGCCAAATGGCTATCATTGAGTGTGCCGCGTGCGATTTCGCCTGGAACTCTACCCATTAGTACAGATAGCGTATTTTCTAATTCGTTAATTTGTTGTTCTAATTCCAGTACAGAAGCTTTTACACTCAGATAATTGGCTTGTGCTTGAGCGATGGCAGCCGAATTGCTCATCCCTGCTTCCTTCATGGCTGTCATGGTCTTGATGCTCGTCTCCCAGTTGACAGCGGTCTGTTGAGATATGCTGTATTGTTTGTCTAGCATCAAAAGCGTATAATACAGATTGGCAACATTGGCAATTAATGATGACGTTACTGCTTGCTTGTATTCATGGCTTTGTGCATATACAGCTTGAGCACGTCTTTTAGCATTTGTCAGCTTACCAAAGATATCGATCTCCCACGACGCTGTAGCAACCCCTGTGTAGGTCCATGATGCCTTTGACTGATCGAAACTGCTTACACCTCCTTGGGGTGTTAGCATAAACGAAGGCAAATAGGCTAGTTTTGATGAAGTCAATGCAGCCTTGGCCTCTTCAATTCTCCATGATGCCGATTGTAAATCGGTATTGCCTTCCAGTGCCTGCTCTATAAGTGCTTGTAGCTGCGGGTCGATAAACAATTCTTGCCAGGTAAGAGTAGCCAGAGAACTAGAGTCACTCAGTGCTACTTCCTGACCATAAAGATGCTCGGGAACTTCAGTTGCCGGTTTGTATTTAGAATAGATGCCACAGCTGCTCAATATAAACGCTGTGAGCCCTAATAGAATAATTTTACTTTTCATTCTTACAATAATATATATAATGTATGATGATCTATTTATTTTTTGTGACTCTCTTGAATCTCTTTTTTACTGATCTTCTTTTCTTCATCGATCTGCCAATCGCGCATTTCTTGATGACGCACAGGACGGATACGCTCTTGTAGCCATTGGAAAGCAACGAATAATGATGGAACGATGAAGAGCAATGCTAATGTACCGATGGCCATACCACCTACGGCACCTGTACCCAACGAGCGATTACCATTAGCTCCTACACCCGAAGCGAACATCAAGGGTAGTAGACCGAAAATCATGGTCAACGCCGTCATCAATATGGGACGAAAACGAGCTTTGGCGGCACTAATAGCAGCTGCGGCTATACCCATGCCTGCTTTGCGGCGTTCTGAAGCATACTCAGTGAGTAGGATAGCGGTCTTTGCCAGCAATCCGATAAGCATGATTAATGCCGTTTGCAGATAGATATTATTCTCTTGACCAAATAGACGTGCGAAAAAGAATGTACCCATCAAACCGACAGGAACGGCGAAGATCACAGCGAACGGTACGATGAAACTTTCGTAAAGCGCACTCAAAACTAAGTAGATCATCAAGATACAGATGGCGAAGATAATAGCCGTTGTACCTTCTTGCTCGCTCTCTTCACGTGTGATACCACCAAAGTCATAACCGAAACCACGAGGTAGAGCCACTTCGGCAGTTTCACGAACAGCTTGGATTGCATCACCTGTACTATAGCCTTCGGCGGGCATGGCATTTACGGCGATAGAATTGTACATATTAAAGCGACTCAATGATTCGGCACCATAAGTACGTGTCAATGTCACGAACTGGCTGAGTGGAGCCATTTCACCATTGGCCATACGAACGAATGTGTTGTCAAGTGAAGTTTCATCCATACGATATTGAGGATCGGCTTGCATCATTACACGATATACTTTGGAGAAGCGGTTGATGTTAGATACATATTGACCACCATAATATCCAGACAGTGTGTTGAGTACGGCATCAGGAGTGATACCCGCGCGTTTACAGCGAGCTGCATCCACATCAACAACCCATTGTGGGTAGCGTACGTCAAAAGTAGAGTAGGCCATCGCAATTTCTGGACGGGCATTCAAAGCACCTAGATACTTTTGTGTAGTCATATAAAAATCGTTGATATCGCCTCCTGTTTTATCCTGTATCTGTAAGTCGAGCGCATTACCCATACCATAACCTGGAATCATACCTGGAGAAATAGCAAAGATTGTAGCGTCTTTAATGTCGGCTGTGCGCGCATAGATTTGTTGAATCACGCTTTGTACATGATCCTCCTCCGATGTACGCTCATCCCATGGCTTCAGCTTCATGATCAATGTACCAAATGAATTACCTTGACCTGCCAGCAAACCATATCCTGCCACTTTTTGCAACAACCGTCTTTGTGGTACATCCATTAAACGCGCTTCGATTTCTTCTACAATCTCAGTTGTAGTTTTTAATGAACTACCAGGGGCGGTACTGATATTGATAAAGATCACACCTTGGTCTTCGTCTGGAACCAGGCCGCTCTTAGTCGTATTCATATAATAGACTAACAATGCACCCGAACAAGCCAAGACTGCCCATGCAGCCCATTGCTTTTTGATGAAGAAGATCACTATGTTCTTGTATTTATCCACTACATACGATAGACCTGTGTTGAAAGCCTTGCGGAAACGTGCGGCAAAATTGTCCTTCATCGATCCGTCTTCGTTAATGTAAGGACGAAGCAATAGGGCACAAAGTGCAGGACTCAATGTCAAAGCATTTAGCGTAGAAATAGCAACGGCCACTGCCATAGTGATACCAAACTGGGTATAGAAGGTGCCTGAGACGCCACCCATAAATGAAACAGGGATAAACACTGCCATAAACACGATAGTTGTTGTGATGATGGCATTACTAATACCTTTCATGGCATCGATACTAGCCATATACGAGGAGCGATACCCCACGTCGAAACGTGCCTGTACCGCCTCGACGACGACAATCGCATCATCGACCACCGTACCGATGACTAGCACTAAAGCGAACAAGGTGATCAGGTTCAAGCTGAATCCAGCGATTGCCATGAAGGCGAAAGTACCAATTAATGATACAAAGATACTTACCAATGGTATGATGGTCGAACGAATATCTTGCAAGAATATATACACCACCAAAATAACTAATAGAATAGCTTCAATTAGGGTAATAACCACCTTGTTGATCGATGCGAATAAGAAGTCATTCGAGCTCATCACCTGCGTTATTTCAATACCGTTAGGTAAATCTTTGCGTGCTTCATCCAAGAATTTGTCTATTTCTTGATTCACCGCAGTCGCATTCGAACCCGCTGTTTGAAATATCATACACGATACACCATTGTAGCCATTTAGTCCGCCTTTAAAAGCATACGAGTCACGGCCTAGTTCGATGTCGGCTACTTCTTTTAGCTTCAACACCTCTCCATCTTCAGTCGAACGGATCACAATTTCGCCAAACTCTTCGGGTGTTTGCATACGACCTTTGTATTTCATCACATACTGATTGGCTTCATCCGAATTTTCACCGAATGAGCCTGTAGCTGCTTCTATGTTCTGTTCGGCCAAAGCGATAGTCACATCCGAAGGAATCAACTTGTATTGTGCCATCACATCAGGCTTCAGCCAAATACGCATGCTGTAGTCGGCACCCAATACCATCATATCACCTACACCTGTGATACGTAGGATTTGTGGCATCAGATTGATATTGATGTAGTTAGATAAGAATCCCTCATCATAAGAATTGTCGGGGCTGTTTACGTTGAACATCTGTAGGATGCTGGTCTGGCGTTTCGATGTTGTCACACCCACCTGTGTTACCTCCGCAGGTAATGAGCCAGTTGCTTTGGTCACACGATTCTGCACATTAACTGCTGCCATATCAGGATCTGTACCTTGTTTAAAATAGACTGTGATTGAAGCCGTACCCGCATTCGTAGCCGAAGATGTCATGTAAGTCATATCTTCTACACCATTGATAGCCTCTTCAAGCGGTGCAATCACACTCTTTTGCAGTGTTTCGGCACTCGCACCAAAATAGGTTGCATTTACCATGATGGTAGGCGGAGCGATATCGGGATACTGTTCCACCGGCAACGAAACGAGGCCGATAATACCCAGTATGATTATTGTAATAGAGATAACACCCGAGAATACTGGGCGCTCTATGAAAGTTCTCAAATTCATTGTTTATTCCTCCTCTTAGTTAGTCGCTGAAGTATTCTTGGCTTGTACAGGTGTGCCTTCACGCAAAATACCCACACCTTCGGTCAAGATGAGATCGCCCACATTCAAACCATTGTTCACGATGTATTCTGTCCCACCGCTAGCACGAGTAACTTCTACAGGAAGTGCTCGTGTCACGCCGTCGGCGATAGTATAAACGAATACTTTATCCTGAATCTCGAAAGTTGCAGTGCGAGGTATCACGATGCAATCTTTTACCTCTACGGGTACCACCACATTGCCCGAACCACCGCTTTGAAGCAAACCGTTAGGATTAGGGAATGCAGCACGCAGCGTCACTGTACCTGTGTTGCGATCTATCACACCACTGATTGCTTCTACTTTACCAGGGATTTCGTATTGTGATTTGTCATTAAGAATCAATTCTACTTCGGGCATCATTTCTAATGCCTTGTCTTTCGAACCATATCTGCGAGTGATATCAAGCATTTGATTCTCTGTCATCGAAAAGTAGACATGCATGGTCGAGTTGTCTGATATGGTGGTAAGTGGTTTGGGCATAGAAGGGCTCAATAAAGCACCAACTCTATATGGCAAAATGCCTACAACGCCATCTGCTGGACTCTTCACCTCTGTATACGACAGGTTGTTGGCTGCATTCACGCGTTGAGCATCAGCTTGTGCAGCTTGTGCTTTGGCGGTGAGCAAGCTGTTAAGTGCCGTGTTGAGCTCAAATTCGGAGATCACATTCTCGTCATACAGTTTCTTTTTACTGTCATAAACCAGTTGTGCAGTTGCCACTCCGGCTTTAGCAGCTTCTACATTAGCATCTGCTGTGCGAAGCGCTGCTTGATAGGGCACCTGATCAATAACAAAAAGCAATTGACCTTTTCTCACCGATTCACCCTCGTTTACACAAAGTCTAGTCAGTGTACCCGATACTTGCGGGTAAATCTCCACATCTTGTTGTCCACGAATGCTGGCCGAGTAGTTTGTTTTTAACTCTTTATCGGCAGTTGCCACTTTCATCGTTTCGTACGCTTGTATTTGTGGTTGGTGTGTGGGAGCTTGTCCACAAGCAGCCACAACAATAGTGATCACCAAAGCCAACATAGGCTTTGATACATTTCTTAAATTCATAATTTAACAATCTTTTTATAAACTAATTACCGGTTGCAAAATTATACTCTTTCTTCTATATATTATATTTCAGAGTGACTACTGTATTGTTCATTTTAGGAACATAATATTTTTTAGTGCTAGAATAAACTTCTATCTTTAAACCCAATAATTAATTAATGTTTTCAATATGGTTACAGAAGATATCATTTTTGCTGAATCCTTTACTATAGGTACATCCAATCTTGCAAGCTATTGCAATAAACTTACTAAATTCAGCTATGGTATGTTAATGTTTTGTGAGTCTGGCGAAGCTGTTATTACAATTGACTTAAATGAATATCATATTGTTCAGAATACGAATATTTTTCTTCTTCCTGGTAGTATCATATCAGTTGTAAGTGTATCCTCTGATTTTGTAATTAATTATTTTGTTTGCTCCAAAGATATGTTTAGAGCTGCTTTTTTTCGCTTTGAATCTGCTTTTTTGCACTTCATGAGAGATAATCCCTGCTATACGCCTACCGAAGAAGAAATAATTCAATCGATTCATGCGTTGATTAAAGTTGCAGCTTCGGTTTTTCTGGACAAGGAAAATCGGTTTCGCAATGAAATTGCACAAAATCTGTTACAGATATTCCTATGGGATACTTATGACAAAGTTCAACGACTTTTCACTCCCGAACAAATAAATGGCAGCAACCGCAAAGAAGAACTCTTTAAAACCTTTATCAGTCTTGTAAATGAGAACTGCATGACCCAGCGTGATGTGGCATGGTATGCTGAAAATATGTATATATCTTCTCGCTACTTAGCTTCCATTGTGCGTGATATTACAGGTCAAAGAACTGCAAAAGGAATCATTGATGACTTCTTGACCTTGGAGTTGAAAGTGGCGCTGCAAACCACCAACTTCTCTATCAAGGAGATTGCCGATCGTTTTAATTTTCCTGATCAATCTTTTCTGGGGCGTTATTTTAAGAAACATGTTGGTGTCTCCCCAAAACAGTTTCGCCAACAAAAAGAAAGCGTATCTCGATCTGACTGATGTATTGTCTCATTTTTTATCGATTTGCAAAAATAGTATCACTCTACGATATTAGAATAAAACTATTTACGGTTATGAGGATACATATTACCTTTTTTGTCACTGAACCCACCATTCAAATTATTAGCTTACTTTAAAAGATTTACGGTAAACATTGTTTTTGGATTTGTTGTTTCCCTTAATAAACCAATCTAATATCAACCCAATATGGCAAATAGAGATAAGAGTATCGAGCTGCTCAACAAAGGAGTGGCAAAGGAAATTGAGACCGTGTTGCAATACCTTTATTTTCAGTTTCATTTTGAAGACAAAGGGTATACACATTTGGCTAAACTGTTTAAGAATGTGGCTATTAAGGAAATGATGCATATTGATATGCTTTCTGATCGCATACTTTTCCTGAAGGGGGATGTGATCATGAGGCCTGCTTCTGATATAGTATATCTTGATAAAGTTGATGGTAAACCTGATCTGAAAATAGAAAAGGTGTTGAAGATTGCCGCTCAGATGGAAAATATGACAGTGGATTTGTATAATGATTTTGCTAAGCAGTGTGGCGAGGCAGGCGATGCCACATCAAAACGACTTTTTGAACGATTGGTAGAGGTTGAAGAAGAGCATGAAGATACTTTTGATATCGAATGTGACAATTATGAGAAGTTTGGTGAAACATACTTAGCTTTGCAGACCATCCAACGAGATGGTGGCAATGATGAGTCGGGGCATGAAGATATAGGAATGGGGTAGGTTCTGTTTATCCTTACTCCAACACTTAGGACTATTTTTGAACTAGCCTTTGTCATTTTGGTGGCAAGGGCTAGTTGGTTATGTAATCAGCCCTATTTATCGCGCTAGGCAGGGCTGGTTCTTTTGTAGGTAGTAAGATGTTGATAATCAGTATTGAATGGAAGTGCGTCCTTTAATATTGCCTTTGATGCCCACTATGACGCATGAGATATCGATCTTTCTTTCTGTGTTCTCCAATGCTTTGCGTACTAGTTGTAGTAATCCACCACAACAGGGCACCTCCATGATGACTACCGTAAGAGATTGAATTTCACCAGAGTTAATCATCGTAGCGATCTTTTCTATATATACTTCCTTATTGCTATCAAGCTTGGGACACGCGATGGCTAACTTCTTTCCTTTGAGGAAATGTGCATGAAAATCGGGATAGGAGAAAGCTACACAATCTGCAGCTAATACAACATCTGCTTCTTTAAAAAAAGGTGCTTGGGGATTGAGTAGGTGTAGTTGTATTGGCCAATGTGTAAGCTCAGATGAAGGAGCTAAATTGGGCTGTATACCGCTGAATGAATTTGTTGGAGTGGGCGGTGCTGTAAACGAGCGCGACGTTGAGCCCGGACAACCAGTAGATTGTTTTTGCGGTGTTGCTGCTAGGAAAGAAGTGTCAATGTCTATGCCATGCTTTTCAAGAAAAGCCAACCCCTGCTCTAAGAGATCTTTTTCACCATGATCTTTCAAATGCTTTAGATGGGCTATTATTGTTTTTGGACCTTGTTGGCTGATTTTTTGCATCACGGCATCTTCGTCATAGGGGAGTGCTTCTCTTTCTTCTATCGAAATGGCACCCACTAGACAATCGCCAATACATGCACCTAAACCATCGCAATATAATTCACTAATAATACGTGCTTTATTATCTATCATTTGCAAAGCTCCTTCGTGACAACCCTTCACGCATTTGCCACAACCATTGCAGAGTTGCTCATTTATAGTGATAATCTTTCTTTTCATGAATAAATGATTAAAATGAGTATAAATTAAAAATGCTTTCCACAAAGATAGAAGCATTTTGTTAACGACTTGACTCTTATCTTCTTAAAAGACTTTGAAATAATAGTCTCATATGCGAAATATCAAGAAATATAGCTATATATATATAAATATTTCGTATTTTAGAACCGACAATCTGCTGTTTAATCATTAAATCGAATTGACTTATGAAAAAGAAACTCTTATTCTTCTTGGTTATAACATTGTGTTTAGTGGGGTGCAATAAGCAAAAGGCAACTCATACAGAACCTTTGAAACCTAAAATCATTAAATCGGGTCTGCGATTTTGTGAAGGTACATTGCCTTACAATGGAGCTCTTTTAATATCTAATTTTGGTACGGACAATCTATTCCCACTTAACAAGGAAGGTAAAGGGTATATAATGAAATATGATGGGAAGACTACTTCAACCTTTATAGCTGCTGATGGCTGTCTGAATGCACCAAAAGGGATGGCTTTCAAGAAAGATTATCTATTTATAGCGGATGTGGACCAAATGGTGGTTTATAATACCAATGATCTGTCAAAAACTCCCCAGATAGTGAGCTTTCCACAAGGAAACTCTTTTGTGAATGATATAGTGATTGAAGAAAAGTGGGCTTATATTTCGGTTACCAATACGGGTAAAGTGTTTCGTTTGGATATTTCTGATCTTGATAATTTGGCGGCAGTGTCACTCGAGGAGTATGCTGAGATAGAAGGTGCAAACGGGTTGGTACTTGATGGGAAACAGCTTTATATCGCTTCGTATCCCGCTGACGGAGTAACAAAAGATGCGAATGTGATTTATGTAATATCAGATATAAACGCTCCAAAGGTCGAGAAATTGATTACGCGTCCTGGTCAATATGATGGTTTGGCATTGCGTAAAGGTAGGTTGTATTTTACTGATTGGCAAGGCGGTAAGATTGGTTATGTTAGTATACGTACTAAAGAAATAGAGTATATGGCTATAGAAGGTATGCCATTGGTAGGCGCAGCCGATATAAGTATCATGAAAGATTCTCTATATATACCCATGTTGACTGCAAGCGAACTGTTGGTAGTAGGATTATGATAGATGTCCTAGAGATTTCTATTCTTCATGAGAATGGAGCATAAGTACTGATTTACATGCTTCTCAAGAGTTGTTCAAAAAGCTCTTGGGGGGCATTAATTTATTAGTAAAGCTTCCTTTTTATGTTGATTAATAGATTAGAGTTTGATGAAAAATAAAGATACTCCCAATACGCATATCACAGCGCCCAGTATTTCAATCCATCTTACTTTTTGTTTAAAAAGCAGATGAGATGGGAGGATAATAAAAACAGGAGTTAACTCTAGAAGAGTGGCAGCGATACCCGCTTTGGAATAACGCATGGCGATGAGGGCACAGGTGGCACCCAGGAAGGGACCAGTGATAGTGGTGAGCAGGGCGGTTAGAACGCCTTTTTTGTCGTGTATCGATTTTTTGATAACCGTAAATCGCTTCTGAAAGAGTGCTATGAGCAGGAAACCGCCTAGGCCGATGCTAACACGTAGAAATGAAGATGATATGGGAATGAAGCTATCCAGATGTTGCATGTGTTGCGGTATATTTGTTTGATAGTGGAGCATACCAACTTTTCCGAAAACCAAAGCGGCTCCTTGGGATATGCCAGCTATCAAAGCGAATACTACTCCTTTTATCGGAAGTTTAATTTTAATCTTATGTGATGAACCATCATTGCTGAGGATAGACATGGCTATGCCCGATAGGGTGATTAATATACCCATACATTCTTGTAGAGTGAGATGTTCATCGAGAATAATCCATCCTAAGATAGCGGCTGTCGGTGCTGAGAGGGTGATGAAAAGTTGGCTGAAGCGCGAACTAATATATATGTAGGATGAATAAAGGCAATAGTTGCAGATAAGAAATCCCATGATGCCCGACCCCAATAACCATAATATGGCTTTGCTGTCTAAATAAAGAGGAAAAGGCGCTCCGGTAAATATCCATAGCGTGATACTCAAGAAAAGGATGGCAAAAACCATCGTAAATACATTCAGCGATAGTGGACCTATGCGTTTACTTGATACTTCGGCCGAAAGTGCCGAAACGGTCCATATCATCGAAGTGCCTACCGCAACAATTTCACCTAATAATGCTATCATTTGTTCTCAATTATTGAATTGTACTCTCTTATGATTATTCATCACTCTTTGTCAGAAGTAATAATATAGTAATGCTTTTGCTAAAACGAAAGTTCAAGAGATGACATTTTATCCTTTTTAGTTTCATCGAATATTTGTCTGTGAGTCGGGTAGTGTTAAACAAACGTTAAATATACTACCTTGTTATGCATAGTACTGCAACTATACATAATTTTGTTTCGTCTAAAAGAAAAAAGCAAAAGGTATGAATGTGAACAATGTAAAATCGCAAATGCGTAAAGGAATGCTGGAATACTGCATCATGCTGTTACTTCATCGTGAGGCTGCCTATGCTTCGGATATCATAGCTAAACTGAAAGAGGCGCATCTTATAGTAGTGGAAGGAACACTTTATCCATTATTGACCCGACTTAAGAATGATGATTTGCTAAGCTATGAATGGGTAGAATCGACTCAAGGGCCGCCACGCAAATATTATCGGCTGACCGAAAAAGGTGAGGCGGTTCTGAATGAGCTAGAGATCTCCTGGCAGGAACTGAATGAAACAGTGAAAAAAATAGCGAATGGATAATTTAATAAAGAAAATAATATGAAGAAGACATTTACTGTTAACTTAAGCGGGACGGTGTTTCATATAGATGAAGATGCCTACTGCTTATTAGATAATTATCTTGATAGTCTGAAACTTTATTTTAGATCGCAGAAGGATGGACATGAAATAGTGTGTGATATAGAAAATCGCATTTCAGAGCTTTTTAGCGAGAAAATAACAGCAGGACAACAGGTGATTACAATAATTGACGTTGAAAATGTGATTCAGCAGATGGGTAACCCAGAAGAGTTTGACACTGCTGATGATGAGTCGGTAAAAGATGAATCGGCGGCGGACACTACTCCAAACTATATATTGGATAAACGTTTATTTAGAGATCCCGACAATAAGATTCTGGGTGGCGTATGCAGTGGTTTGGCAGCTTATTTGGGATGGGATGTGACACTGGTGCGCATCATTGCTATTCTAATCCTTATTTTCGGCTATGGTATAATAGTACCTATATACATAGTATGTTGGGTTGTCATACCAGAAGCACGTACGGTAACCGAAAAGCTTAGCATGCATGGTGAAGAGATAAATGTAGAATCGATAGGGAAGAAGGTGACGGATGGTTTTGAGAAAGCGGCACAGGGGATGAATGACTTTGTAAACTCTGATAGGCCTCGTACTTGTTTTCAGAAAATTGCCGATTTGGTCGTGGCGGTATTCGGAGTTATCTTGAAAGTGGCACTTATTTTATTGGCTATCATTTTTGGACCAGTACTATTACTATTAGCGTTTGTGTTGCTGATGCTGTTGATCGGTGCGTTTGTAATGGCTATAGGAGGTGGTGCATTCGTTTTGAGTATGATTCCTTTTAGTGAATATATTCCAATGATTTACACTCCGTCGTTTTGGAGCATCATGATATGTATAGGAACTATACTTTTTATAGCTATTCCTTTTGGTTGTTTGTTATATCTCATTTTGTCGAGCCTTTTTTCTTGGAAGACAGTCAAGGGAAGTGTCAAGTGGGTGTTCTTCATCACATGGATATTGAGCATACTTATGATGCTATTTGGTTATATCTTTTGGTAAATAATTGCGAGTCAACAATATATAATGCTATGTATAAGCCTCAATAAGGGAATTTATCCTCATTGAGGCTTGTTTATTTTATGAAGATCGGAAATATCTATGTTTTAAATCATTTCTTTATGTCTACAAACAATAAATATTTGATAAAGTTAGGATAGCCCGAATATTAACTCTATCTTTGTAAACGTAAACAACTGGGTTTGTTCTGAAATCTTCTTTGGGCTTGCAATTTTCCGCTAATTTCCCCCTTTCTTGCGGAATACTCTACTTCAAAAATGACATCATTATCTGCTCCTTTGTTTGGGGATTTGTTTGTACTGACATCTTTCAATTATTGATAATGATTTTGCATGCAAACATCTCAAATTCTAAAACATTTTATGACATTTAATCAGCTCAATATTTCAAAGCCTGTTATGCGCGCTTTGGAAGAGAAAAATTATTCTAAGCCTACGCCCATTCAGCAAAAGGCTATACCGGTAGCGATTACTGGTTGCGATTTGTTGGGTCTAGCCCAGACAGGTACCGGTAAAACGGCTGCCTTTGCCATACCGATTATCGAGCAATTGGCAAAAAAAACTACGCCACGCGGTGAATTCCGTTCCGTTAAGGCTTTAATTCTTACACCTACTCGCGAACTGGCTATTCAAATCGAAGAGTCGTTTGCCGAATATAGTAAATATACCTCTTTAAAACATACCGTAATATTTGGCGGTGTGAATCAAAATCCTCAAATCAAGATTCTGAAGAACGGAGTGGATATTTTGATAGCCACACCAGGACGTTTACTCGACTTTATCGGGCAGGGTGTTGTCCGTTTAGATAGTCTGACGCATTTTGTGTTGGATGAAGCTGACCGTATGCTTGATATGGGGTTCATACATGATATTCGTAAACTTCTGCCTTTGTTGCCAAAAAAACGTCAAACGATGCTTTTCTCAGCAACATTACCAAAGGAAATTGTTGCAATATCTAAGTCTATTCTACATAATCCTCAAAAAGTGGAAGTGGCTCCTGTGTCCTCTGTTGTTGATACTATAGAACAGAATGTTTATTTTGTGGAGAAACCCAAAAAGATTGAACTTTTGGTGAGTCTGCTAGATAACCAACGCGATAAGTCTGTGATTATATTTTCACGTACTAAGCATGGGGCAGATCGTATTGCACGTACTTTGAATAAGCGCAATATCAAATGTGAAGCTATTCATGGTAATAAGTCGCAAAATGCAAGACAAAATGCGTTAAACAATATAAAGTCGGGTAAGTCGAACATTATTGTAGCGACGGATATTGCAGCAAGAGGTATTGACATTCAGGATTTAGGAATCGTAATCAACTATGATTTACCTGATGTGGCTGAAACTTATGTGCACCGAATCGGGCGCACTGGGAGAGCAGGGAAAAGTGGTGTAGCTTATACGTTATGTACGACGGATGAAAAACCAATGGTGAATAGTATTCAAAAATTAACTGGAAAGAAACTAAAAACAGTATCAATTAATTATTAAATGACAAATAGAGTAACATCGAATAAGAGAGATAGAGAGAAGCTGAAACAGCAAAAGCGTCAAGAAAAACAAAAGCGCAAGGATGAGCGACAGAATAGTGCTTCCCGATCTTTTGATGACATGATCGCTTATGTAGATGAATTCGGAAGACTTCATGATACGCCTCCGCAAACACAACTTGCTGAAGTGGATGTTGAGGATATTGTAATATCAGTTTCAAAAAAAGAAGATATTCAAGAGGTGGCTCTAAATGGTCGTGTAGAACATTTTAATTCTTCGAAAGGCTATGGCTTTATCAAGAATTTAAATAATGCGGAGAAATATTTCTTTCATATAACATCCGCACCGGCAGAAATAGCCGAAGGTAATAAAGTGAGTTTTGAACTTGAAAGAGGTGCAAGGGGCATGACCGCCGTGCGTATCTCAATTATAAAACAATAATTTAATAGAAAAAGAAAATGAACATTTATGTTTCAAATTTGAGCTGGGGCACACAGAGTGACAGCTTGCATGATTTATTTGCTGAGTATGGTGAAGTAGTATCAGCTAACATTATTAATGACCGTGAAACAGGTCGTTCACGTGGTTTTGGCTTTGTTGAAATGCCTAACGATGAAGAAGGACAAGCTGCTATTGATGCGCTTAACGAAACAGACTTTGAAGGTAAAACTATTCGCGTAAGCGTAGCACGTCCAAGAGCTGAAAGACCAGCTTTCGGTGGTGGCAATCGTGGTGGTAACCGTGGCGGTTTCGATGGCGGCAACGGTGGTGGTTACAACCGTAGAAGATACTAATATATATAGTTTCGTTGAAAAATAAAAGCGGCTGTTTCGAAAACGAAACAGCCGCTTTTTTATTGAGATTGTGTCAGAATCATTTAATGATATCTAATTGCTTAAAACATTTGATGAGTTTCTCTACCGCTATGTCAATCTGTTCTTTTGAATGAGTTGCCATTAATGAGAAGCGAATCAATGTATCCTCTGGTGAACAGGCGGGAGGGATTACTGGGTTAACAAATACGCCTTCGTCAAAAAGCATTTTTGTCACCAGGAATGTCTTCTCCATATCGCGTACATACAATGGTATGATAGGAGTTGCTGTATGACCTATCTCGAAACCTGCATTGCGGAAGCAGTCCAATGAATAGTTGGTGATATCCCAAAGGTGTGCAATGCGTTCGGGTTCAGTCTTCATGATGTGGAGCGCAGCACGGGCGGCAGCTGTAGAAGCTGGTGTACAGCTAGCACTAAATATATACGAACGCGAATGATGGCGTAAGTAATTAATGATAGAATGATCGCCTGCGATGAAACCACCAAGAGATGCTAGTGATTTACTGAATGTGCCCATGATGAGATCCACATCATTAGTTAGGCCAAAATGGTTGCACGTACCACGGCCATGATCTCCAAGGACACCTAGCCCATGGGCTTCATCTACCATAATTGATGCGTTGTACTTCTTGGCTAAACGTACGATCTCTGGCAGGTTGGCTATATCGCCCTCCATACTAAACACACCATCAACAACAATAAGTTTAACGGATTCGGGGCGACATTTTTGAAGCTCTTTTTCTAATGACTCCATATTGTTGTGCTTAAATTTCAGTGTATTACTGAAAGATAAACGACGACCGTCTACAATTGAGGCATGATCAAGTTCATCACAAATTACATAATCTTCACGACCAGTGACACATGAAACTACACCTAAGTTTACTTGGAAACCAGTGGAATAGATGATGGCATCTTCTTTACCAACAAATTCAGCTAATTCTTTTTCCAGTTCGAGATGAATATCGAGTGTCCCGTTCAGAAAACGTGAACCTGCACATCCTGTACCATATTTGTTAGTAGCTTCTACTGCCGCTTCAATTACTTTCGGATGGTTGGTCAGACCCAAATATGAGTTTGATCCAAACATCAAAACTTTGCGTCCGCCCATAATCACCTCTGTATCTTGCTCACTTTCAATGCAGCGAAAGTAAGGATATACGCCTTTTTCTTTAACACGCTGAGGTAAGTCGTATTTAGCTAACTTTTCTTGTAATAATCCCATGAATTGTTATATATTTTTTGCTTTTTCAGTCATTGGTTTGTATCGCAAATGCTATGATTGTTATTCTTAACAACTGTTTAAAACAGCGACAAAGATAACACTTTTTGTTTTCGGGTGTTTATTTTATAGAGAAAAATATCCGAGATGTTATCAAATGCTATTCACATAGTAGATAGTTTGAGAATGTTTCATTACTTTTGTATTTAATTTTAGTGAAATTGAAGTATATGGGCGAAGACAAAAAGAGAATAATTTTTATCGTTAATCCCATTTCGGGCACCCATAATAAAGATCAGATACTTAGTCTTATAGATAGAGTATTGGATAAAGATAAATATGTGTGGGAAGTGTGGTACACACAATATGCTGGGCATGCCGTAGAGTTAGCAGCTCGTGCTGTCGATGAGAAAGCGGCCGTTGTAGTGGCTATAGGAGGAGATGGTACAATCAATGAAGTGGGCCGTTCTTTGGTGCATACTGACACTGCTATGGGTGTTATTCCATGTGGTTCGGGTAATGGCTTGGCTCGCCATTTGCATATTCCTTTAGAGCCGAAAAAGGCATTAAAAATCATCAATCAAGGTTTAATTGAAACCATAGATTATGGACGCATTAATGGCTTATGTTTTTTCTGTACTTGTGGTGTGGGTTTTGATGCTTTCGTCAGTCTAAAATTTGCGACTGCTGGCAAAAGAGGTGTGCTTACTTATTTGGAGAAAACTTTGCAAGAAGGTTTGACTTATCAGCCGGAAACGTATGAGCTGGAAACTGTCGATGGTACCTATAAATATAAAGCTTTTCTAGTGGCTTGTGCTAATGCCTCACAATATGGAAATAATGCATATATAGCACCTGCTGCTACATTGACTGATGGTTTGTTAGATATTACCGTGTTGGAACCTTTCACAATGCTTGAAGTACCTGCGTTGGCTTTTCAACTATTTAATAAACGCATTGACCAAAATAGCCATTTTAAGACATTCCGTTGCAAAAAACTCACAATAAAACGTGAAAAGCCTGGAGTGATGCACTTTGATGGCGACCCTATAGAAGGCGGATGTGATATTGAAGTTGAAGTTATATCCAAGGGGTTAAAGGTGATTGTTCCAAGTGATAAAGAAGCGAGAGAAGCGGCAAATCCAGTGGTTCAGATTGCCCAAGACTATATTCGTGACATCAAAGAAATAAATGATACGATAGCGGATAATATTCATACGAGAAATCAGAAAATCATCCAAAAAATCACGAAGAAGCTGTAATTTGTCTATTTTTGCAATTCAGCTTTATCGAGAACGATAATATTAATACTATATATATGTATAGAACTTACACATGTGGCGAGCTAAGAAGCTCGGACGTTAACAAGGAAGTGGTACTGGCTGGTTGGGTACAGCGCAGTAGAAAAATGGGTGGAATGACATTTGTCGATCTGCGCGATCGCTTTGGCATCACTCAACTAGTGTTCAATGAAGAAGTTAATCCCGAACTATGTGAACAAGCTAATAAATTGGGGCGTGAATTCGTGATACGTGTAAAAGGTATCGTAAATGAACGTTTTAATAAGAATACACATATCCCGACGGGCGATATTGAAATCATCGTTTCGGAGCTTAAAGTGCTGAACGCAGCTTCGACTCCTCCTTTTACAATCGAAGACAATACGGATGGTGGTGAAGATATCCGTATGAAATACCGATATTTGGATTTGCGTCGCAATGCGGTGCGCTCAAATCTTGAATTACGCCATAAAATGACTATAGAAGTGCGTAAATATCTTGATGATTTAGGTTTCTTAGAGGTAGAAACTCCTATACTAATAGGCTCTACACCTGAAGGGGCACGCGACTTTGTAGTTCCTTCACGTATGAATCCAGGACAATTTTATGCGTTACCTCAGTCACCACAGCTTTTTAAACAATTATTGATGGTATCGGGTTTTGATCGTTATTTCCAGATAGCTAAATGCTTCCGTGATGAGGATCTTCGTGCAGACCGCCAGCCTGAGTTTACGCAAATCGATTGTGAGATGAGCTTTGTAGATCAAGAAGATGTATTGAATACATTTGAAGGTATGGCAAAACATCTCTTCAAGTCAATTCGTGATATTGAAATTACTGAGCAATTCCCACGTATGACTTGGGCTGATGCGATGAAGTATTATGGAAGTGATAAGCCTGATATTCGTTTTGATATGCGTTTTGTGGAACTGATGGATATAATGAAAGGTCATGGTTTCCCAGTATTTGATGGTGCAGAGTATATCGGTGGTATTTGTGCGGAAGGAGCAGCAAGCTACACGCGCAAGCAGCTTGATGCTTTAACTGAGTTTGTGAAGCGCCCACAAATCGGTGCAAAAGGTTTGGTGTATGCTCGTATTGAAACAGATGGAACAGTAAAATCTAGTGTGGATAAATTCTATTCGCAAGAGATATTGCAAAATATGAAAGAAGCATTTGGTGCAAAACCTGGTGATTTGATCTTAATTCTTTCAGGTGATGATGCCATGAAAACTCGTAAACAGCTTAATGAACTTCGCCTTGAAGTGGGAACTCAGCTTGGTTTGCGTGATAAAAATACATTTGCTTGTTTGTGGATCGTAGATTTCCCATTGTTTGAGTGGGATGAAGAAACAGGCCGTTTTATGGCAATGCATCATCCATTTACTTCGCCAAAACCTGAAGATATAGACTTATTAGATTCGGATCCAGGCAAAGTGCGTGCCAATGCCTATGATATGGTAATCAATGGAGTGGAAGTTGGTGGAGGATCAATCCGTATCCATGATAGTGAATTGCAAAATAAGATGTTTGAGTTGCTAGGCTTCACACCAGAACGTGCACAAGAGCAGTTTGGCTTCTTAATGGATGCCTTTAAATTTGGTGCTCCTCCTCATGGTGGCTTGGCTTATGGTTTGGACCGTTGGGTATCATTGTTCGCCGGTTTAGACTCTATCCGCGATTGTATAGCATTCCCGAAAAACAATTCTGGTCGTGATGTAATGACAGATGCTCCTTCTGTTTTGGATCCTGCACAATTAGAAGAATTGAATTTAACAATTGGATTAGACGCGTAAGTGAAGAATTCAGTACGAGTATTAAGGTTCTGCATAGTAGGCTCGCTCAATGCGCTTATCACTGCTTTTGTTATCTGGCTAATGATGCATAAATTAAAGGTGGATTACATACCCTCCAATATTTTGGCTTATGTGTTAGCTCAGACTAATAACTTTATTTGGTGTAAATATTGGGTGTTTGAGTCAGAAAATGGTGAAAAATTTAATATTTGGGAGCAAATGTTATTTTTTGGAATTGTTTTCGGTATAGCTTACGGTATTCAGTTTTCATGTTTATTGCTTATGGTTGAAGCTTTGCATTGGAATAAATATGTAGCTACCTTTATTGGATTCTGTATATATGGTGTGATACAGTTTTTACTTAATAAGAAGCTAACATTCAAAGGAAACAAGAAATAGGATACAGGTGCGGTTTAAATTCCAAATCCCACTATTCCAAACCAGATAAATACTGATAATAAATAAATTTAATAATAAACCCACCGTATTAATTTAGATTATAATTGATACGGTGGTTTTTTTGCGAATGATTGTGCTTATGAGTTATTCGTTGATTCGTAATGTTTATTATTGCTGTTCGGTATAGCTTTTATTGACGCAAACATAAAAAGGGCTGAAATCTGTAAAGGAATTCAGCCCTTTTATGCTAGTTAACAAAAATATATAGCGGATGCTTATATTAAATAGAGAACAATGAAAGTCCTCCAACCAATACTGGTATCTACTTCGATTTATTTGTATCGAAGAGAATATAAGTCCTATAATGGATCTCTATGATAAATAATATTACTCCCTTAATTAGCGTTCAACCACTATTTAATCATCTTTCCAAACAAAATAGGCACTCTTTCTCAAAAGAATATGGATTCTTCTGTATAAAAAGTAAGATCTTTTTATGGAAGATTTATTAGTTTCGTAATGAATTGATAATCAGTGTTGTCTGTAGATTATTGATAATGGCTATGTTGTTTATATATTTCAATAAAGCTATTATTGCATACTCATCACAATGAACCTTAAAACTTGCTGAACTGACTACGGCTACTCACTATGCTGGGTGGCTGTGGATGATTTGCTGACAAAGACTACTTGAAATTGTATCTATATATGCAGGAATTTTATTGCATACTAGAACCTCTTCTTTACAAATGAAAAAGAGTCTAAATAACAGGCAATCATAGCCTTTATCGTTTATTTATTATTGATGATGATGCAAAAGAGGCCAACATGCTCATGGAATCTCTCAGTACAGACGGCGGTAGTAAGAGTTAATATACTGTGTAGACTTTTATAGTCTCTTTTGATCAATCCGAAAAGGATTGGGGAGAATGATTGGAAGTTAGATTTCGTAGTTCATTAGAAACATCACTTTTTATTTAAGAGCTTTATTATCTAAAAAAAGAGCCCGGAAGTACCGTTTGGGTAGCCTCCGGGCAAGATCATAATTTCGATGTTAATCTATAAAACGCTTGGTAAGGCTAGTATATTCATCTATGCGGCGATCTCTAAGGAAAGGCCACCAGCGGCGGACATTTTCTGAGCGTTCCATATCTATCACTACTATTTCACAAACCTCTTTATCATTTGGGGCTTCATAGAGCAACTCACCTTGCGGTCCAGCTACGAAACTATTACCCCAGAAATTAATGCCATTCGTCATCTCCGAAGGATCGGTTTCATGTCCGATTCGGTTTACTGAAATTACAGGCAAGCCATTAGCTACCGCATGTCCACGTTGAGAAATAATCCACGCATTGAGCTGTCGTGATTGTTCTTCTGGTGTATCACTGTTTTCCCATCCTATTGCCGTTGGATAAATCAACAGTTCGGCCCCTTTTAGTGCCATCAATCGTGCTGCTTCTGGATACCACTGATCCCAACAAACCAATACGCCCAATTTTCCTAATGATGTTTGTATTGGTTCAAAACCTATATCACCAGGCGTAAAATAAAACTTCTCGTAATAGGCTGGATCGTCCGGAATATGCATTTTGCGATATTTTCCTGCAATCGAACCATCTACATCAAATACAACTGCCGTATTATGGTATAGTCCTGGTGCTCTTTTCTCGAATAAAGAAGTCACTAAGACTACTTTATTTTTTGCCGCTAGTTCGCCATAAAACCCGGTTGAAGGCCCTGGAATAGTTTCAGCTAGATCAAATAAGTTAGTATCCTCCGTCTGACAGAAATATAAAGAATTGTGTAGTTCTTGCAACACGATAAGTTGTGCACCTGCTTTCGCTAGTTCAGTAATACGTTCAGCCAGCTTCATCAGATTTTCGCGCATATCTGGCGTATTGCTTTGTTGGATGATTCCTACATTTATCTTTCTCATTGTTATATCTATTTATGAAGATTATTTTTTTATTTCAAGACACCTTGTGGATATTGCATTGTGACACAGTGAAGTGATCCATGTTGTCTAATTAATGCGCAACAATCAATACCTATTATCTCAAAGTTGGGAAATGCCATCTGCAATATTTCTGCAGCATGTGCATCATTATGTAACTGATTATAAGTGGGGTAGAGCACAGCATTATTTATGATAAGGAAATTGGCATAAGTAGCCGGCAACCTCTCATTATCTTCATCATATATAGCGTCAGCCATCGGAAGAGCCAACAAACGATAAGGTGTTTGGTTGGGAGTGCTGAAGCTCTTCAATTGTTCTTCCATAGCCTTTAGCGCATCATAGTGCTCATCTTTCTCATCTGTACAGCCTACATAGACAATCGTGTCATTGGGACAAAGACGTGCTAATGTATCTACATGACTATCAGTATCGTCTCCTGCCAGAAAACCATGATCAAGCCATAACACTTGCTTTAGGAAAAAGTTTGTTTTCAAATAAACATCAATTTCTTCTTTGGTCATTTCGCCATTACGATTCAGAGATAAAAGACATTCAGATGTCGTTAATAAAGTACCCAAGCCGTCACTTTCGATAGAACCACCTTCGAGAACAAAATTAAGACAATTGACATAAGTTCCATTTAATATTTCGTTTTCAAAAGCTTTTCTTGTTATTAAGTTGTCTTTATCTGCTGCAAATTTCAATCCCCAACCATTGAATTTAAAATCCATTAGCATGGGAATCTTATCATTCATTAGTGTTATAGCACCATGATCACGTGCCCAGGTATCGTTGCTGTCACATTCAAAGAAGCGCACATTATTCATGTCCACATGGTCAGCAATTTTGGCTTTAACAGTTTCAGGTTTGGGAGTCACTATTAACAATAACTCACGTTTAGCGATCTCCCGAGCTATGTCAATGAAGCAGCTTTCTACTTCATCAAGCATATAAGCCCAATCAGTCTTTTCATGAGGCCAAGTTAATTGAACGCCACTTTGTGGATACCATTCCGCCGGAAGCATTGGTTTAAGCCTATTTTCAAACTGAGCAAGAATATCTTCAGGTCTCAGTTCGCAAGTCCGTTCCTTTATGCAAGTCACAGACAATCTTATATTTGTTTCCATAAATCTATTACTATAATTATACTTTGGGTTTGCGATCGAAAAAGGGGTTCTTGGATGCGGCGCTCAAAGGTATTGCATAGACTTGCTTGCATGTGTCTAACCATTTGAGACGTTGTGCGGCAAGTCCAGCCGAAAACATTACACGTGTATCTACACGTAAATCAGCTGCAGTAGCGCATGCCGAGCCTATAGCAATTCCCACATCGACGCTATTGATTGCACAAGGTATTCCCTCTTTCCTATCAACACATCTACTATAGCCACAATGTCCACAATTTAATCCATGCGCTAGTTCCTTAGTTCCTATCAACACAACACATTCTGCTCCCAAAATATTTTCAGCATCGCGTAGAAAGAAAAGTAAACCCATTTCATCGCTCATCTTTATCATTTCTTTTGAAAGGGCCTTAAGTTCATCCCCATCTACTAAAGCAATTTCTATGATGTCAAAGCCTTTCCCTTTTGGAGCTGTACGGGCAGCTGTCATCATTTGTTTGGCCACTTCTATGACATGTTCATGTCGATTGTCTCTTTCGTTTAATATCATTGTATGAGTCGTTATTGAGTTAGTTATATGCAAATATAACTACAATTTTAGACAAAATAATGTAGTTAAAAATAGAAATTCCTTTCTCACAAACTCTTTTATCAAATATATGACAAGTAAAAAGAGTAAAAAATATACATTTGCAGAAAATAGTAAAAAAAGAAAGATGCTGCGAATAGAAGAAGCAAGTATTACATTTGGCGACAAGACGCTTTTCTCAGGGTTAAATCTTCATCTCCACAGTGGAGAGTTGGCTTGTATTCAAGGTGAATCTGGCAAAGGTAAAACATCATTACTTAATGCTATTATGGGTTTTGTACCCTTAAGTAATGGGCGTATCATTGTCGATGGAATCGAACTGGACCGTTATACTATCGATGCCATTCGTCGTCATATAGCTTGGATACCACAAGAATTGGCATTGCCCTCTGAAACAGTGCGCGAAATGGTCCGTTTACCTTTTGAGCTTAAGACTAATCGGAGCACTGTTTTTTCTGAGCGACGCTTGTTTGACTATTTTGAATCCCTAGGGTTGCTCAACGAGCTCTACACCAAACGGGTTAATGAAATATCAGGTGGACAGAGACAACGCATTATGATAGCAGTTGCTGGTCTTTTGGGAAAAAAAATTATTGTGGTCGATGAACCCACTTCAGCCCTCGATGAAGGTTCTGCCGAGCGTGTACTCGACTTTTTCCTAAATAGAGCTGCCGAAGGAACAACTATCCTCAGTGTCTCACACGATCGGAAGTTTGCGGCAGGTTGCCATCGTCTCATCGAATTATCTTAATCAGTAAAATATACGAATGCCATGGAAACAATTGATATTTCCTATCTTCATCTTTTTATTGGGCTTCTGCTATTAGCTATTCCTGTTTTTTATTTGCATAAGTTCAAGACCGGTTTAGTCAAAGCTACTCTAATAGGTACAGCAAGAATGATTGTCCAACTCTTTTTGATAGGCATGTATCTCAAATATCTTTTCTTGTGGGATAATCCTTGGATTAATTTCCTATGGGTAATCATAATGGTGTTTGTAGCCGCTCAAACTGCCCTTGTACGCACCGGATTGAAGCGCCGCATTCTATTTATACCTATGGCTGTGGGTTTTCTTTGCAGCGCTGTGGTTGTGGGCTTATATTTTATGGGAGTAGTACTCAGGTTAGATAATATTTTCGATGCACAATATTTCATACCAATCTTTGGGATTCTAATGGGTAATATGCTTTCCAGCAATGTTGTCGCATTGAATATTTATTATAGCCGTCTCAAGCGCGAAGAACAACTCTATCGCTACTTATTAGGCAATGGTGCCACACGCCAAGAAGCCCTTGCACCGTTTGTACGCGAGGCGATTGTCAAATCATTCAGCCCTTTGATTGCTAATATTGCAGTGATGGGTTTAGTAGCTCTTCCCGGGACCATGATAGGGCAGATATTAGGTGGCAGTACTCCCAATGTAGCCATCAAATACCAGATGATGATAATGGTCATCACTTTCGCCGCTTCCATGTTATCGCTTATGATAACGCTTTCGCTTTCTTCCCGTAAATCTTTCGATGCTTACGGTAAACTATTACCTGTAATGATTGAAAAATGAAAATTCAATTGATAGATTCGCTACACCATGAAATAGCAAAACTCAAGTTTCCTGGTTTTTTTGTTGTGTCACTTTGCCGTAAGGTAGGTGAGGAGCTTCCGACAGACATTACACTTTTTCTACAGAACAAACATCTTTTGATTCAGCAAGGTTGTACTGGGCGGCGTTTTGTCTACCGGAATGATGGCTGGTATGTGTTTTTCACATTTTATCCCACAGATGAATTGGTGGATGAGAAGTATGCTATGAAAAACATGCCATTGAATCTCGAGTTTTATTATTAATAGAGATGCTCCTATTATTTTATTTTAAAGAACAATCCATACTTGATTAGTATCATGTCTATATTCGCCACCGAAGTGACTTAAAAACAAATGATTGATGCTATGAATGATGGAAATGTTTTGTTGATAAGTGGGGTTTAATAGCCCATTGTTTTTGATAAATATCTCGACTCTACCATCGCGATTTCTTAGTGTTATTTTTATAGCATCTTGTTCATTGTTGTTTTGCAATAAAGTGTCCATCGTTTTTCTTAAAAAATCAGGATCAATCTCTATCTGTTTAGGTTGTTCGTTCCATTCAGAAAAATCTTCAGTAATACATCCTCCCTTCATTTTTATGTACGTGGATGATTCTTTGCATATTTGCTCTACGTCTACTTTCTGTTTATTAAATTTCATCATACCCGCTTCTAGTCTCGAAAGATCTAATAAGTTGGTGACCAAATCTATCAGCTTCTTCGAGTCATTTTTGATTGTATCCGAACACTCAATGATATCTTCTTGTGGTAGTTGATTCGTATCTACTAAACGTGCAGAGAGGTCAATCATTTTATTAAGCGGCACTTTAATCTCTTGCGTGATGTTTTGTAGGAACTTCTCCTTTAGGCGATTATCAGCTTCTACATTCTCTAGAGCTTGTCTTGTATCTCTTTCAGCTTTTTCTAGAATTCTGCGTGTTCGAATCTGTTGGATTAGGATGTATGTGCTTATACTAAGAAGTGCTAGAATAATTAATGAAAAAAGCAGACCAGTATAAAGCTTTCTTCTTTCATTCTTTAGAATCTCTGATTTAATCTTATGATTCATCTGATAGATCTGTTCATTATTGGCCATTACAGCTTTGTTAATTGAATCAGTACGCATTACTGACTGTTTAAGAGTTTGTGCTGCATCTTCCGCACGATTCATTAACAGGAATATCATAGCCTTTCTATTTAATATGCCATTCTCAAATTTAGGCATTCTTTGGTTGCTAAGTATTAAAGAAGAATCCATATAACATATACTTTTCTCATACTCCTTTATCAGTTCATAGTAGCAGCCTTTCATATAATTAATTGAACTTTTCAAGAAGAACGGCGTATTTCCCATATTATAAGTTTCTGCTATTTTAAGGTGTTTCAGCATATTTTCTGCATCTTCCATATAGAAATATAATAAGCAATAATTCATTTCAAGATCGAAATAATGGTTGTTATAGGCGCTTATTCTTTCGCGATCTGCCGATGATACTATATTCAGATAATGCAAATATTTATGAGCTGACTCAAGAGCTTTTTCATTGTCTTGGATTAGATAGAGTTCAATAAGATTTTTGTGAGCATACATCTTATTCCTACTGTTAGCACCTGGCATCTCAACGATATTCTCGTATATTTTTATGGCTTCATTCTTTCTCCAAGCGCTAGTCAGTGTAGCCGCCTTGGATAGTTGAACCATTATTTTGATTTGATCATTATCTATATTCTGTATCTCTTTCTCTATTTCAGCAATATCCTGCAAATTTCTTTCCATCTGTCCATATATATTCCTTATTGTTATAAGCTGGTCCCAGACCTTATAATAATAAGTATATAATTTATTCTTGAAACTAGGCCCTTTTATTTTTTCGAGCATACTTTTGAGATTCATCGTATCACTTTTCATGTAATAATATGCACTCAGATCATATAGAACATCTAATTTCAAGCTATCATTATTGCTTCTGTTAGTATCGTCTAGTGCTTTATAAAGTAGTTCGGTAATCCATGTTTCATTACGATTATCGATATAACTCTGGTGAGCGAAAACAACCTTCTCTTTCAGACTACCTTGACTTATATAGATATTTAGAAGCGAATCACGTAGCGAATTATTTTGATCGGCAAAAACATTTATAGATAAGAAACTACTTATTATAAAAGTGAAAAATAAAGATTGACATATTTTTTTCATAATAGCATGAACATTGGATTAGTGATGATTCAGTGGAAGCGTGAATTTAAAACATGCTCCTTGGTTATAATCTTTGTCTATCCAGATTTTACCTCCCAAGCGTCCTATTATACTTCGACAGATTGGGAGCCCCAGCCCAAACCCCTTTTCTTTATCTTTTCCATTAAATGTTTCAAACCGGTTGAAGATGCTGTCCTGTTTTTCAGGAGGGATACCGCAACCTGTATCTATCACAGAAAAGCAAATTTCATTCTTTTCAGTAGATGCAATGTTTAGCGTAATACTACCCGTAGGGGTGAATTTAGTCGCATTCATCAGTAAATTAATCAGAAGTTGCTGTAAGCGCGAGGCATCTGTATTGATGACACATTTTTTGAGCTCGCTATTAAAACATATTTCTGCGTCTGTATGCTTCACGCCATCTATCGTTTTTAATACGTTGTGGCTAAATGATACTATTTCGCAGGGCTCATATTTAAACTCCATATTTTTCAAATTCAGGCACGATAAGTCCACTACATCATTAATGAGCTTCAAGAGTAATTCTGAGTTGAGGACGATCAGATCATTTGCTAATTGCCTTGTGTCATCATCTACATCGGGGAGTGCCACGATCTCAGAAAAACCAGCTAAAGCATTCAATGGTGTTCTAATTTCATGACTCATATTCGAGATCATCAGACTTTTATTGCGCATAGACTGCTCTTCTAATTTTTTGGCAGTTTTTAGTTCTGTTTCTACTTTCCTGATCTTATGATTGCGGTTGTTGATGAATGCCACGATAAATCCCGCACCGATCACTAGCGATAAACCAAGTATAATTAGAAGTAACAGGATATGATTGTATTGCTCAGTAGCTTGTAATTGTAATTCGGTGATTGAATATGTCTTTTGTAGGTCATCAATAACTTTGGAATTGATTATTGTATATTCCTCCTCCAGTTGTTTTGATATATCAATGTAAAGAGAGCAAGCTGCTTCATATTGCTTCGATTCCATTAGGATATTAACCGAATCAAATCTGGTGCTGTCTGCGCTGTACTGCGCATGAAGTCGCAATGATATGAAGGTGAGAATAAAATAGAAACAAGTCCTAACATTCACGATTTTTCTTAGAGTATATAGCATATTAGACAATTTCCAGTTAGTAGCATGTATTAGAGATATATAAAAACATTGTAGTAACATGCTTTTATATTGCAAAAATAATTAAATACCTGACAATTCAATACATTTTCTACTTTAATTCTTAAAATTTATAAATGCGCAGATTGGATAAATAGTGTTTTATTAGTCTGTATTTCATTATGATAACATAATCTCAACAATTGTAACATATATATTGTTTTATATTCTTAATGCTAGTATATTTGTTATGAATAAAATACTTTAGCTATTAATTTTGTACTTGTTATGAAAGATGATATGAAGAAACAAGCTATTCAAAGTTTAGTTAATTCAAGATTCCCTGAGATGAACGAAGAGGGTATTGAGTTATTAAATAACTATTTTGTAGAACGAACACTTGGGAAAGGAGAATTCCTTTTAAAAGAGGGAGATGTTGCGACAAGTCTTGTGCTTGTAGGCAAAGGTATGTTGCGACAGTTTTATTATAAGAACAAGAAGGATGTCACTGAGCATTTTTCGTATGAAGGTTGTGTAGTGATGTGCATTGAAAGTATGCTTAAGCAAGAACCCAGTAGATTGATAGTGGAGGCACTAGAGCCTTCTGTCATTTACGAATTTTCTTTTAGCCAACTACAAAAGATGGCTGATAATTCAATGGAAATTAATCGTTTTTATCGCAAGGTTCTTGAGTATTCATTGATCGTGTCGCAAATAAAAGCAGATTCTTGGCGTTTTGAAACAGCGCGCGAGCGTTATAATTTATTGTTGAATATGCATCCTGAGATCATCAAGAGAGCGCCATTAGCTCATATTGCATCCTATCTTTTGATGACCCCAGAGACGCTTAGTCGTGTACGTTCTAATATTTTATGATTTGCGATAAGTCTTTGGCGACATGCCAATGTAATGTTTGAAATATTTGCCAAAGAAAGATTGATTTGCAAAATTCAGGTATTCAGCTATTTGCTGAATACTCATGTCTGACGATTTAAGTAAAGCTCGTGCTTCTAATATCACAAAATTGTCAATCCACTCACCAGCAGTTTTTCCACTTACTTCTTTTACTACACTCGAGAGATGTTTTGCTGTAAGACAAAGCTTGTCTGCATAAAATGATACGCTACGTTCTTTCTTATAATTCTTCAAGACTTCAAGCATGAATTTCTCATATATACTATCTTTCCGCGTTTTATTAGAAATTTCATTTTTCTCTGAATGTTGATCGATAAGATTGAATATGTCGTAGAAAAGAGCAAAAATAAGACCTCTAGTGATTTCGCGTTTAAATCCTTCTTTGCTGTTTTTCACTTTCCCGCGTATCATTTCGAAATATCTATTTATATCCTCGCTTTCTTGAGTATTCAAAGTTACTTTTTGGTCTTTTTTAATGGCAAATAAGAAAGGAAGAAAGTCGCGGGAAGTTTGAAATATTTCTTCCATAAAGTTTGTAGATATCACCATAAAATGACCAACAAAATCTTCCGACAAAGCCATGCGCTGAAGTATCTGATCAGGGAATGTTATAATGAAAGAATTTTTTTCGAGAAAATAATTCTTAAGATTAACTTCAATATTAAAATTACCATTTAGGCAAAATGCTATGACTGTTCCATTAACTCTGCTAGGATAGTTGTTCAAAGGTATAGAATTGACATCATCAAAGATGGCAAAATCATTTCCAATATAGTCAATCTTGTCATTTATTGGATTAATATCAATACGTGGAATAATATGATCCATGATATTTAAATTTTGTTACTGTTAAAATATAATTAAGCCTGCTTCGAAAATAGCACTCTTGTCGTAAGTTAAATTTTTATTATAATATCTACTTATCCCATAACCTGTTGTTGCAAATATACTAAATTTAGGCGTTATTTCATATTCTAAATTCAATCTTTCTTGTAAAAAATATAAACGTACCGGAAAACCGTTATGTTTATTTTGAAATGATTCCATATGCTGAAAACCTATATCTCCACTAATGCTAAGTCCCTTGTAAAGATGAAACCAAATACCTGCTCTATAACTGAATGTGGCTGAAAATTTATCCTGAAAATCAAAATAATATGCTCCAGCACTTAAGATTGTGTAAAACATATTATTTTTGAAACGTGCGCCTATGTTGAACTTAGCATTATTTCCCCCATAGGCTAAAAGCTGTACTCGTGTATTTGGGTTTGCATTGATTAAACCTAGCTGTATACCCTCCATTTCTTCTCTGTAGTAATTGAAGATGCCTAACTGAAGTCCTTGTGCATGAGTAGAATAATTGAAAATTCCTATTTGTGCACCCTTCATGGTGGTGCCAACTATATTAGCCAATGGTGAGAATTGTAAACCATAATGATTTTCTCCTGTAAGGTTGAGTAATCCTGAAATCATTACTCCTTTACTCGATTTTCCCGTGACATTGGACATACCCGAAAATTGGAAGCCATTGACATTGGCTGTACTGAAATTGATGAGACCAGCTATGGCGAATAGGTCAGCGTCATCTCCCAAATAGTTGATCATTCCCGATATAGTTCCACCATAAATGCTTCCATTTTGCAGACCTACTAGCCCCGCAATAGATAGTCCTTTGAGGTTATTATTGTTTACATTGGTGATGCCTGCCAGCTGCAACCCATTTGTAATACTTTTGTTCATGTTGCTGATTCCCGAAATCTGTAATCCATTCATCTTATGTTCCATTGTGCTAGCCACGCCATTTAGACTTATGCCATTTATCCCATAAACAGAGGAGTATATACCCACATTGAACCAAGAATAGTGCTGGGTATTAGTTGGTTGCGTACATACATTTTTCCACAGCGATAGGTTGATACCGCAATGTTTTGTATGTTGACCTGAAACAGCAACGGCAACCATCATGATGGTTGCCGTCAGTATAGTTTTTAATCTCATTCTATTATCCTTTTGCCTCCTGATACAAGAATCGTTTAATTGACTTCTTAGGAGTCTTCTCAAATTCTTCAGGATAGACCTTCATTTTCGCTATCTGGCTATAGCCTGGCAGCATTTGATTTAATGCGATGCGGTTTTCTTCCATGATACGATCAATGTCTTCATTCTTCAGGCCATTGGCAAATATCTCATCGAAGTCAGGATAGACTAGACCCACTAGCTTATTGTTTTGCTGTACGATGATGCTCTCTGCTACATACGGTAAGTTGTTCAGTTTATCTTCTATCTCCTCGGGGTAGATATTCTGTCCGCTTGGTCCCAATAGCATATTCTTGCTGCGTCCTTTGATGTACACATTGCCATCAGCATCCATCAATCCTAAATCGCCTGTATGTAGCCAACCTTCTTCATCCAATACAGCCTCTGTTGCTTCTTCGTTTTTATAATAACCCAACATCACATTAGGTCCACGACAAATAATTTCACCTGGTACATTTTCGGGATCAGAAGACAGAATCTTTACCTCCATACGTGGGGCAGGTTTTCCGCATGATCCTACTTTGAACTTCTTCCAGTCTTCATAGCAAATAATCGGACCACACTCAGTCATTCCATAACCTACGGTATATGGGAAGTCGATCATTTTCAAGAATTGTTCTATTTCCTGATTAAAACCAGCACCTCCAATAATGACTTCTACAAAGTTTCCACCAAAACCTTTGATCATACCCTCACGGATGGTGTTCTTTATTTTGTCATTGATATAAGGTACTTTCATTAAAAGCTTCATCTTTGGAGTTTCCAGTTTGGGCAACACGCTTTTTTTGATGATTTTTTCGATGATTAATGGAACTGCAACGATCAGGTTGGGTTTCACGTCAGCAAAAGCCTGGAAAATGATTTTAGGGCTAGGCATACGTGTCAGAAAGAAAATCTGGCAACCTGCCGAAAACTCATATAAGAACTCGAAAGCCAGTCCGTACATGTGTGCCATAGGCAACATAGACACCAGTTTGTCTCCGGGCTTCAGATTCAATACCTCGAAGGCAAATTTTGTGTTCGACCACAAACTACGATAGGGTAGCATTACACCTTTCGAATAGCTGGTAGTACCCGATGTATAGTTGAGCACTGCCAACTCTTCGGGCTCATCTTTATGATAGTCTATATGTTCTTTGCGAAAGTTTTTCGGGAATTTCTTACCGAAAAGTTCGTTGAGATGCTCGCGCGCATGACTTAGCTTATCATTGCGAGACACCAATAGTGAGAAATCATTTACCAACAGAATACCTTCCAACAGAGGCATTGCTGCTTCGTTGAGTTCTTCCCATACCATATCTCCTACGAAAAGTAGTTTAGCTTCCGAATGGTTTACGATATTGTGAATATTGTCAGCTTTGAATTCATGCAATATAGGTACAATCACTGCACCATACGTTAGAGTAGCCAAGAAGGTAACGCCCCAAAGAGAGCTATTACGGCCGCATACTGCAATTTTATCGCCTTTCTGAATGCCGGTTTCCTCGAAAATGATGTGTAGTTTCTCAATTTTACGAGCTACGTCTTTGTATTGTAATGTAGCTCCTTTATAATCTGTGAGAGCGTCTAAATCCCAGTTGTTTTTGATGCTATTCTCAATGTAAGCAATAAAACTTTGATTCATTATTTTTTGCACATTTAGTTTTGAATTGTGCAAATATAGAGATTATATTGATAACACGAAACATTTTTTTCCCGTGACACGAATGTTTTATAGCAGATTTTATATGTTTTTTATAGAAACTGTAATTCCTATACCTTCCACTAATCGTTTATTAACTACTCGCAAAAGCGATGATCCATTCATGTAATTTGGATTTATGAAGATCAAAATCATGCCTTATAAATCATGCTTTGTCACTATCCCTTCGCTTATATCTTTTGTTTTTTTAGTCTGCTGACAATCATAAAATAGGGTGCTTGTTGTGATAGGGTACATGTTTATTTGAATCTCTTCTAGCTATATACTCATTTGTCCTGTTGACCATGGTTGGCCAATGTGCTTGCTAAGGCTGTTTGGTTGACTGATGACGGGTATTTGATAAATAGTTTGTTGGACGTTTCTAAGATGTTGAATAACAGTGTGATATAAACTTGTGATTGAAGTGCTTGCATTCTCTGAAACTAAATAGAGTATTCTTTTATCTTTCATTTGGTGAAATCCCACTTTTATAGGATCATCTGTCGATAAAAACGATATCTATGTCGATTTTCTTCTATCAAAACAATCAAAGATTATAATTTCGCTTCAAATACATAATGAAATTTAAATGAATTCAAACACAAAATTTGTGCTGATGGTGTTATTCGCATTACTCTCTATATCCACTATATCGGCACAAAGCATTCAAAGCCTCCGCTTAAAAAGAACCTATGTTTATAATGATCTCGACAAAATCGTCGATGCTATTGGTCTCGATCTTAACATTCGTTTCGTTTATGATAAAGAGCATTTATCGCGGTATCAGACCTCATTTGACCCATTTATGAATGCCAAAGAGAGTAGTGTGGGTGGTATATTGCGTACCTTGCGCGATGCATGGGACATGGAGACATCTATTGGAAAAAATGGATATGTTTATATCGCTCGCGATAAAGAGCACATGAAGCAGTTGCAAAGTAGCCACATCACCCAGGTGGAACAACAAGTAGAGGAGGTGCAAACAGCGCGTAGTGCCATGACACCTATAAAAACTAATTATACACTTACTGGGGATGTATTTGATATAGACACAGGCGAACGTATTCCATACGCCACTGTAGCGGTAAGTGCCACTCCGCTGGGTACGGCCACTGATGCCAATGGGCATTTTACAATAAACAACATACCAGCAGATACTTGTACGCTACAAGTTCGCTATATAGGGTATCGCACGAAATGGGTATCCTTATCACCCACAGAAGAAAATGCCCCCGTGAGGATAGATATGGAGGCTCAATCTCAAGACATTGCCACGGTTTTTATCATCGGGCGCAAAGATGATAAAGCCTTGCAGCAATATACGGGTGAACATAAAATGAAAATGGCACCCGAAGCATTGAAACTACTTCCCAATATAGGCGAAAAGGATATATTGCGCGGTTTTCAGTTAATGCCCGGTGTAAGTGCTTCAAATGAGAGTAGCTCGGGTATGTATGTGCGCGGTGGTACACCTGATCAGAACCTTATATTGTACGATGGCTTTACAGTCTATTATGTTGATCATTTGCATGGATTTTATAGTGCATTCAATTCGAACGCCATAAAAGATGTGCAGTTATATAAAGGTGGGTTTGACGCTAAATACGGTGGACGTCTATCAAGCGTTACTGAGATTACTGCAAAAGATGGCAATAAAAATCGATTTACACTAGGAGGAGAGGTCAGTCTTCTTAGTGTCAATGCTTACACCGAGATACCTATTGGTAGTAAAGTGACGACACTTTTTGCATTTCGTCGCTCTTATCAGGGCTATATGTGGAATAAGGTTTCGGGACAAAACAAAGTCTTTGAAGGGCAAACAGCTGTAGAAAAACCAGCCATGCGGGGAAGTAGTTCTTCCTCGTCTCCAGCCTACTTTTATGACTTAAATGGTAAGATAACTATTACGCCCACTTCGAAAGACATCGTTTCGCTTAGCATATTTAACGGCACAGACTATATTGATAATACTCCTAGTTTTAGCTTTGGTGGTGGTAAAGGTGGTTTCGGCGGCATTCAGATGGACAACGCTGATTATGCCAAATATGGTAATTTAGGGATTAGTGCACGATGGATACGCAAATTGAATGATAAATGGAGCATGAATCTATTGACGAGTTATTCTAATTTCTATGCAAAACGTGATCAACGACGTTCTATCATTGTGACACGCACCAACGATGATGATGAGACGGAAACGGAAGAAATCAACTCGGGTTCATTGGAAGAAAATCAGCTGTATGATTATAGCCTGAAAAATGACTGGCGCTATCAGCTCAATGAGTATCATTCTCTGGAATTTGGCGTATATGCTACCAAGTATGACATAAAATACACCTATACACAGAATGAAGAAGAAACATTGCTGGACAAACGAAATGATGCAGTGCTTGCTGGTGTTTATCTGCAAGACCGGTTAAATCTGATAGATGGTCGCTTTATCGTAACACCTGGAGTTCGTCTGAATTACTTTTCCTCAACTAGCCAACTCTATCTGGAACCTCGTCTTAGTGGTAGTTATCGTTTGACTTCTAAGCTCACCGCTAACGCAGCCACAGGGCTCTTTTATCAGTTTGCAAATCGTATTGTGCGCGAAGATGTAATGGCGGGCAATACAGATTTCTGGATATTGTCGGATGGTGATGAAATACCCGTGAGTCGTTCGGCGCACTTCAACTTAGGGCTAAATTATGATTTACCCGACTTTATCTTTGGTGTAGAAGCTTATTATAAACGCAATCACAACATCTCTGAATATACCCTGCGCTATAAACAGAATAAGGTGCCGATGGGAGGCTCTGGGGGAAGTGAGTCAAATACGGAAATATCCGAAAATTTCTATGTGGGCGATGGCTATGCGATGGGAATAGAGTTTCTGGCGCAGAAAAAAGCAGGCAAGTTCAACGGATGGGTAAGCTATTCGATTGGTCAGGTAAAAAATAGATTTCCTGACCAATCAGAAACTTATTATTATGCTTCTCAGGATGTGACACACGAGCTTAAGATGGTAGGTATTTATCGTTTCGGCAACTTCGATGTTTCGGCAACATGGATCTATGCGACAGGGCGTCCGTATACAGCTCCATTGGGCGCCTATCAGATTAACTCAGTCAGTGGTGTCACGGAGTCTTACTATGCAGTAAGTGATAAAAATACTTTCCGTTTGCCGGCTTATCATCGCTTAGATTTCTCGGCTAGTTATCGTTTCAATATCTTCGGAACCAAAGGTCGTCAAAATGCTTTAAGCTTTTCTTTATTCAATGCGTATAATCGAAATAATGTCAGTGCGAAACAATTTCAAATTGTCGATGATACGATTTTAGAATCCAACATTAATTACCTCTCTATAACTCCTAATGTATCGCTCATTTTCAAATTTTAATAATTATGAATAGTAAAATAAATATTTGTTACATGCTGTTTTGGTGTATTCTATTTTTGGGGTGTCAGCCCACACTTATAGCAGAGTTTGAAGACAAACCCGTAGTGACTTGCTACTTGGATGCCGGCGAAACCCCTATATTGAATATCGGAAAATTAATCGCATTTAGAGATGATGCACAATACAGTAGTCAAGATGTGAATGATCTTGCTATCATTATCACCGATGAGACGGCGGAGATAGATTTCGCTCTGATAAATATTGGAGAGGGTAATTATGAAAATGCAGCTTTGATAGCACAAGCCAATCATACGTATTCACTACGATTTGACTATGATGGACAATCTATTTACGCCACTACCACTGTGCCCGATGCACCCGAAGGTGTAGAATACTCGGCCAAGTCGATAGGAGTGATGTCGCCCAAGACACGCAATACACCAGGACGTGGAATTGAGGTAACCTGGAGCAATGATGATCGTAATTTCTATATAGTAGAAGGAAGTACCACAAGTGTACAACCCATACAATATTCGTATGACGAAGATGAATGGCCAGTGAAATGTTTCAAGCTCGATTATACTCAGGGAAATACCGCTACACTTTCGTCAGCGCAATTTAGCTATTATGGTTATTATGAAATCTCATTGATTCGTATTCAAACCGAATATGTAGTGATGAGTCAAGGAAGTTCAAATACATCTACATCACTTGAAGATATGCGTGGAAATATCGACGGTGGCTACGGTATCTTTACAGGAATAAATCGTGTACGTCAGAGAGTAAACGTATATAAAGAGTCTTCTCCTGTCTGACTAATTTATATAAATAGCAGTATATTAAAAAACAAATTCGATTATGAAGAAACTATCAAATTTATTTATGGCGGCAGTCTCATTGCTGCTTTGGTGTAACTGTTCTGCACAGACACCTAGCGAGCACTGTGAAGTCTTTCCGCCACTTAATCAGCTTGCTCCTCTCGAGGATTATGTATCCATTGAGGAGGGTAAATGTTTTGTGAAAACTAGTCACACCAACGATGCACTGATGGTTCAGGTTGTGGTGAAAGACCCTGCCTTGCAACAAAAGTTCCTAATGCAAGGACTCAATCTCTATTTGGATCTATCAGGTAAGAAAAAACAAAAGTATGGTGTCGCATTTCCTAAATCAAATCCACAGGCTATGATGAGTAGCATGAAGGGCGAATGGGGAGAAATGGATCAGCAGCCATCACGGCAACAACAGAATAATGAGCCTTTTAGAGGAGATAAACCCGAAGGTGTTAGTGCGCAACGCGGCCGAGACTTAAAACTGTTGGTTGGCCATATGAGCTTTGAGCCTGCTGTGCTTGTCAATGATAAAGGTGAATACTGTATTGATAGAGAGAAAGCGATGATCAGTGCCGAAGATGAAAATCTGATTTATACTGTGTCACTTCCATATGATATGCTGGGAACTAAGATTAATAAGAAAAAGAAAATTGCTATCGGTTTGAATGTAGAGATGCCAAAACAAACTGTCGGTGAAGGTCCTGCAGGTGGAATGCCTCCTAGAGGTGGCGGAATGGGAGGCCCCGGAGGCCCAGGCAGTGGCATGAGACCTGACGGAGGACGCCCTGGTGGCAGAGGTGGTGAAATGCCTACAAAAGAAGCGATGACAGAACTGACCAAAGCCTATAATCAATGGCTGATCTTTACTTTGTAAGTGATTGTAACTTCCATAAATAACTGATTCCCTAAATAACTGCCTCGTGGCTTTTGTTTAGGGAATATTTATATCATTGAGACTAAGTAGTCATGGTGGGTCATTTCATAAAATCGGATATACTTCAAGTTCTGGAACTTGGCGGAAGAGCTATATATATACCATTTCATATCAATTGGGCGCACGAAAAATACGAAGAAACAATTTTCCATCCCAATTTCATTCAGTTGGATTGTTTAAAGGCTGTCACATCACTTATTATGGCATGCAGGGTCTTTTATATCTTTTGTCTACAGAAAACTATTGCGTACAGGCTATAATTCACACTATATCTATCATAATGATAGCTGTATTGCTGTTATACAGCATAATGCCTTTATTTTATCTATCTGTTTTCTTGCCCGAAAGGTCTGATTCGCTATATTTGTTAGGTTAACAAAAAAGAATCTTACCATGAAAATATGTTCATTCCATGATCTGAAGGAGATCAGGCGAAAGGCATCTTCACTACTGGCACTGCGCGAAGCCTGCAGTTGTCGTGTAGATGAGAATTGTTGTAGTCTGAACACTGGTACACCGCATATGCAACTGCTGGTTTGCGGAGGTACAGGATGTAAAGCTTCAGCCAGTCATCAGCTGACCGATAATTTAGTCTTTGCCATCAATCAAGCAGGGCTCACGGAGCAGATAGATGTGATCGTGACGGGTTGTTTTGGGTTTTGTGAAAAAGGACCAATAGTAAAGGTAATTCCCGACAATACCTTTTATGTACAAGTGATGCCTGAAGATGCAGAAGCTATTGTGAAAGAGCATCTCATTGGGGGACATAGGGTAGAGCGCTTACTCTTTGTGGATCCTAAAACCAGCCATCTGATAAGCGATTCGAAACACATGGACTTCTATCGCAAACAACTGCGAATAGCCTTACGTAACTGTGGCTTGATAGACCCCGAAAATATAGAAGAGTATATTGCGCGCGGCGGTTATGATGCTTTGGCCGATTGTATGCTTAATCGGACACCAACCGAGGTGATAGATACAATAAAGCGTTCGGGTCTGCGTGGACGTGGAGGTGGTGGTTTTCCGACGGGGGTGAAGTGGGAGTTTGCCATGAATCAGCCCGAAAAAGAGAAATATGTGGTTTGTAATGCTGACGAAGGTGATCCAGGGGCTTTCATGGACCGAAGCATCATGGAGGGCGATCCGCATTCGGTGATTGAGGCCATGATTATTTGCGGACATTCGATCGGTGCAAATACGGGGTTGGTCTATATTCGTGCCGAATATCCACTAGCTATTCAGCGCTTAAAGATTGCCATAGATCAGGCTCGACAGTATGGATTACTGGGAGAGAATATATTTGGTACAGATTTCTCGTTTGATATAGAAATTCGATTGGGCGCAGGTGCCTTCGTTTGCGGAGAAGAGACAGCGTTGATTCACTCGATGGAAGGAAAAAGAGGTGAGCCTACACTGAAACCTCCTTTCCCAGCCGAGAAAGGCTACAAGGGGAAACCCACGAATGTGAACAATGTAGAGACCTTGGCCAATATACCTATCATCTTGACGAATGGTGCAGAATGGTTCGCCTCCATTGGAACCGAACGTTCTAAGGGAACAAAGGTTTTTGCGCTTGCTGGTAAGATTAATAATGTAGGTTTGATAGAAGTACCTATGGGTACTACTTTGCGCGAAGTAATCTACGATATCGGGGGTGGTATCAAAGGTGGGAAGAAGTTCAAAGCGGTACAAACGGGTGGCCCATCGGGTGGTTGTCTCACCGAAAAACACCTTGACACCCCGATTGACTTTGACAATCTCCTAGCTGCTGGTTCTATGATGGGATCGGGCGGTATGATTGTGATGGATGAAGATGATTGTATGGTATCGGTGGCTCGTTTTTATCTGGACTTCACGGTAGAAGAATCTTGTGGTAAATGTACTCCTTGTCGTATAGGTAACAAGCGTCTATTGGAAATCTTAAATAAGATCACTCAAGGAAAGGGTGAAAATGTCGATTTACAAACACTATCTACATTAGGGAAAGTCATAAAAGATACTGCGCTCTGCGGGCTAGGGCAGACTTCTCCCAACCCTGTCTTATCTACATTAGATAACTTTTATGATGAATATGTGGAGCATATTAAGCTAAAAAAATGCCGAGCCAAACAGTGTAAGGCACTGCTGACGTATGCCATTGATCCTAACAGTTGCACCGGCTGTCACCTCTGCGCACGTCATTGTCCGGTAGAGGCTATCGTGGGAGTACCTCGTAAACCGCATATCATCTTGTCTGATAAATGTATCCGATGTGGAATGTGCTTGGCGCGTTGCAAATTCAATGCTATCCATATCTTTTAACCTCAAGTTATCATTATGACTAAGAAACATATAACTCTTCAAGTCGATCATCACTCTATCTCTGTTCCTGAAGGATCGACCATATTGGATGCCGCTCATGCCATCGGCATTGATGTCCCTACACTCTGCCACTTCAATCTGAAAGGTACTTGCGTGAGAAATAGCCCTGCGTCGTGTCGTGTCTGTGTGGTGGAAGTAGAAGGACGACGCAACTTAGCACCTGCGTGTGCTACACCTTGCACCGAAGGTATGGTGGTGCATACCAGTACGCTGCGTGTACAAAGAGCCCGGCAGATGGTGGTGGAGCTGATACTCTCGGATCATCCCAACGACTGTCTGACATGTCCAAAGTCGGGCAATTGTGAGTTGCAAAACTTGGCAGTACGTTTTAACATCCGCGAATTTCCATTTTTAGGAAGCGAACAATCCCCTCGTAAACGTGAGATAACATCTTCAATCGTACGCAACATGGATAAGTGTATCTATTGTCGTCGCTGCGAGAGTGTGTGTAATGATGTTCAAACCGTAGGGGCACTTGGTGCGGTAGGACGTGGCTTCAATACGACCATTGCGCCTGCCTTTGACAAACCCATGGCACAAAGTGAGTGTACTTATTGTGGCCAATGCGTAGCGGTATGTCCGGTAGGTGCACTGACAGAGCATGATCATACGAACCGTTTGCTCGAGGATCTGGAAAATCCCGATAAAGTGGTAATCGTACAGACGGCACCCGCAGTACGTGTAGCTCTAGGCGAGGCTTTTGGATATCCTGCAGGTAGCAGTGTGACAGGCAAAATGGTATACGCGCTACGTGAATTGGGTTTTGACTATGTGTTTGATACAGACTTTGCTGCTGACCTCACTATTATGGAAGAGGGCGCTGAAGTGCTTCAACGTTTGACGCGTCTGTTGGATGGTGATACTCAAGTGAGCATGCCTATATTGACATCGTGCTGTCCGGCATGGGTTAATTTCTTTGAGTATCAATTTCCCGACTTGCTCGATATCCCCTCAACCGCACGTTCGCCGCAACAGATGTTTGGCGCTATTGCCAAAAGCTACTGGGCGGAAACGATGTGTATACCGCGCGAAAAACTAGTAGTAGTGTCCATCATGCCATGTTTAGCGAAAAAATATGAATGTGATCGTCCGGAGTTTAAGGTAAAAGGTAATCCCGACGTGGACTATTCTATATCTACGCGCGAACTTGCTGCATTGATCAAAAGGGCCAATATCGGTTTTAAGGTGTTGCCCGATAGTGAATTTGATAATCCTTTAGGAGAATCTTCGGGTGCAGGTGTCATCTTTGGAACTACAGGTGGTGTGATGGAAGCGGCACTACGCTCGCTCTATGAAATCTATACTGGCGAGACGCTAGGACGCATTGAGTTTGACGAGGTGCGAGGTATGAAGGGTGTGCGACGAACCACAGTAAACTTGAAGGGTTTCGAACTTAAAGTGGGTATTGCACATGGATTGGGCAATGCTCGACATCTCCTTGAAGATATACGTAGTGGCAAAAATGAATATCATGCTATTGAGATTATGGCATGTCCAGGAGGATGTATAGGTGGAGGTGGTCAGCCACAACACCATGGCGATGTAGATGTGCTGTTGGCACGCGCTAAAGCACTTTATGATGAAGACATGGAAAAGCCAATACGAAAGTCGCATGACAATCCTTATATAAAATTGCTTTACGAGAACTTCTTGGGTAGACCATTGAGTGAAAAAGCGCATCAATTGCTGCATACACACTACTTTAAGAAAACCGTGAACTGATTTGTCTTATCCTGATAAAAATCAACTAGATATGTCTGAAATAAAAATATCTTGTACAGCCCGCCAGCAAATAGAAACTATCTGTGATCAGTGCAACAACGATCCGGGCGAACTGATCCATATATTGCACGAGGTGCAACACGCTGTAGGCTTTCTGCCCGAAGATGTGCAACGTGTCATTGCTGTTAAATTGCGCATCCCACCGTCAAAAGTATTTGGTGTGGTGACTTTCTATACTTTCTTTACCATGACGCCTAAAGGACGACACCCTATATCAGTATGTATGGGTACAGCCTGCTATGTGCGCGGTGCTGAGAAAATATTGGAAGAACTAAAACGAGTTTTGAACATCGAAGTAGGAGAGACCACACCCGATGGAAAGTTCTCATTGGATTGTCTGCGATGTGTAGGTGCTTGTGGCTTAGCTCCAGTAGTGACGATAGGAGATAAAGTTTATGGGCGATTACAGAGTATAGAGATAAAGAAAATCTTGGATGCTTTGGAATAAATGCTTTCCTTATTATAATTATTAGATAGTGTAATGGATTCTAATTCTCTGACAGGAGTCATACCCCCGTCAGAGAATTAGCTGATAATCGATAATATCTATCCATTTATCAAATTTACGACCTACTTCTTTGAACAAAGAAACTTGCTCGAATCCGAATCGGGCATGCAGCGCAAAACTGGCCTCATTACCTTGTGTGATACATGCCACAATACAATGATAATGGCGCTGACGACATTCGTCAATAAGATGCTTCATGAGCTTTGAACCAATACCCTGTCCTTTATATTCGGGTGATAAATAGATTGTTAACTCGACAGTATTGTCGTATGCGGCTTTGCTTTTCCAACCATGGACATAGCAATAACCTGCAATTTTACCATCAATTTCATATACATAATATGGAAAATCCTTGCTTAGTGTATCAATGCGTGACTGCATCACTTCAGGAGTTATTGGAATCGTTTCGAAAGTGATGATGCTATGCAAAATATATTCATTGTAAATCGTGGCTATAGCAGCGGCATCAGTAAGTTTGACAGAACGTATCATCTATTAGGAATATTTATTGAGTTTCGTTAGCAAATATATGTGTTTTAAATCTTTTTGAGCAATGAAGCAGTACATAAATATGAGCCAAAAGAGCCGCTATACGTTTTATTGAGCGCAAAAATTGATAGAGCAGATAGTATGTTACAAAAATTATTCGTACGTTTGCGTACAATTAGTTTTTAAAACATACATTAACTGGAGTTGAAAAATACAACTCACAAGTACAGCTAAACTGTTCTTTTAAAATAAAGGTATTGATTGATTTTCGAACTTAAAATAAAAAAATTATGGTAGTAGATAGACTAGAAAATTTAGAGAAGTATGCGTCATTGAATCCGCTTTTTGCACAAGCTATTGATTTTTTGAAAAATCACGATTTGAATGCTTTGGAAGTAGGCAAAATCGAACTAGATGGCAAAGACCTGGTAGTAAATGTGGCTCAGACCGGCCCTAAGACTAAAGAAGAGGCTAAACTCGAAACACATAATGTTTTTATTGATATTCAGATTCCATTATCTGGAGTTGAAATAATGGGTTATACTCCGGGTGCCGAATGTGTGCCTGCAGATGCACATTATGACGAAGTGAAAGATCTTACTTTTTTCGAAGGTCTTGCGCAGGACTATATCACAGTGAAGCCTGGCATGTTTGCTATTTTCTTCCCAGAAGACGGACATGCTCCTGGTATTACATCGACTGGCGTTAAAAAAATTATCGTGAAAGTTAAAGCTTAATCACTATCCTCAATATGGAAAAAACACTTGGCCTGATAGAAAATGATATCTGGTTGAAACCCTTTGCTGAAGCCATTGAAGGCCGACATGACTTCGCTCTAGAAAAGATTGCGGAGCTGACTAATAAGGGCAAAACTACTTTGACTGATTTCGCTACAGGATACCTATACTTTGGATTGCACCGCACCAAAGATGGATGGGTATTTCGCGAATGGGCGCCCAATGCGACAAGCATTTATATGATTGGAACCTTCAATAACTGGGAGGAAACCCCTAAATATAAATTGAAGAAATTAAAGAATGGTATCTGGGAAGTGAAACTACCCATAGATGCTATCGCACATCAAGATTTATATAAATTGAATGTCTATTGGGAAGGTGGTCAAGGTGAACGCATCCCTGCTTGGTCTACACGTGTAGTGCAAGATGAGCAGACAAAAATATTCAGCGCTCAAGTGTGGGCTCCAGAAAAGGCATACAAATTCAAAAAGAAAATTTTTAAACCTACTACAAATCCACTTCTGATCTATGAATGCCATATAGGGATGGCGCAAGAAAAGGAGAAAGTTGGTACATATAAGGAATTTCAAGAAAATATATTGCCTCGTATTGCAGCTGATGGCTACAATTGTATCCAAATAATGGCCATTCAAGAGCATCCTTATTATGGAAGTTTTGGCTATCATGTATCCAATTTCTTTGCAGCTAGCTCGCGCTTCGGCACACCCGAAGAATTGAAAGAGTTGATTGATGCGGCTCATGCTTTGGGTATTGCTGTCATCATGGATATCGTACATTCGCATGCGGTGAAAAATGAAGTGGAGGGACTTGGTAATTTTGCCGGTGATCCAAATCAATACTTCTACCCAGGAGATCGTCATGAGCATCCTGCATGGGATTCACTCTGTTTCGACTACGGTAAGAATGAGGTGATTCATTTTCTGTTATCTAACTGTAAATACTGGTTGGAGGAATACAATTTTGATGGATTCCGTTTTGACGGGGTAACATCAATGTTGTATTATAGCCATGGGCTAGGAGAGACTTTCACGAACTATGCCGATTACTACAATGGCCATGAAGATGATAATGCTATTTGCTATCTAACTCTTGCCAATGTTCTGATTCACGAAGTGAAGGCCAACGCTATCACTATAGCCGAGGAGGTTTCGGGTATGCCTGGTTTGGCAGCAAAATTCGATGAAGGTGGTTACGGTTTTGATTATCGTATGGCCATGAACATCCCTGACTATTGGATCAAGACTATAAAAGAGAAGATTGACGAGGATTGGAAGCCATCAAGCATGTTTTGGGAAGTGACCAATCGTCGTAGCGATGAGAAAACAATTTCTTATGCCGAGAGTCATGATCAGGCTTTGGTAGGTGATAAGACCATTATCTTCCGGCTGATAGATGCTGATATGTATTGGCATATGCAAAAGGGGGATGAAAACTATGTGGTGCATCGTGGCATAGCTCTGCATAAGATGATTCGATTGTTAACGGCTTCGACCATCAATGGTGGCTATCTCAACTTTATGGGCAATGAGTTTGGCCATCCAGAGTGGATAGATTTTCCGCGTGAGGGCAATGGCTGGTCTTATAAATATGCCCGTCGTCAATGGGATCTAGTCGATAACAAGAATCTGACCTTCCACTATCTAGGCGATTTCGATAAATCAATGCTGGATACTATTAAAACTGTCAAGAATTTCCAGACGACACCTGTCGTGGAGATATGGCACAATGATGGCGATCAGATATTGGCATATCAACGCAAAGATCTGATATTTGTGTTTAACTTTAGTCCAAAACATTCGTACACGGATTATGGCTTCTTGGTGAAACCTGGAGCTTACGAGGTTGTACTGAATACAGATGCAAAAGAGTTTGGGGGTAATGGCTTAGCTGACGACTCGGTAGTCCATTTCACCAATCCAGATCCTCTTTATGCCAAAGATAAAAAGGAATGGTTGAAGCTTTATATACCTGCCCGCTCGGCTGTAGTGCTTCGTAAGAAAAAATAATAAAGCCATATTTACCTATAAAAAATCGCCTGATACAATCATATCAGGCGATTTTTTTGATATTTCTATTCTTATAAATTGAATTTGAACACTTTACCATTATATGCATCAAGACGAATATCGGTCGGTTTGTCAGACTTAAATGATACATTCTCGGTATGATCATGTAGAAGTTCAATAGCAGGAAAACTATCTAGTTGTGGTAACTGTAAATAATCAAATGCATGCTGTGGTATATTCACGGCTATATCGACAGGCTGGTCATCAAAGTTTACGACAATAAGTAATAGCTCTTTATTATGCTTGCGTAAGAATGCATATTGTTTATGTTCATTAAATTTCCAGCCATTTACATTGGCATAGGTCAAATCAAAGAATGATCCTTGTGAAATAGCATCTTCTGCATTGCATAGATTGAGTATTTTGTGGTAGATGGCATATAAACTCTTCTCTTCTGAAGTAAGGAGCTTGCCATCATATTTACCTTCGTTGCGCCAACGTCGTATTGTGTCAACACTCCAATAATCAAATATAGTAGTACGGCCATCTCTTCCACTGAAACCTTCATTGTCCATTCCTAATTCACCAAACTCTTGCCCGAAATAAATCATCATTGGAGTGGTGTTCATAAATGACGAAACAATAAGTGCTGGAATGGCTTTAAAAGGATTTCCTGCGAAAAAGTCCGAGGCAACGCGCTGTTCATCATGGTTCTCCAAGAAATTGAGCATCTTTTCCTCAATACCACCAAGATTTTGCCAACAACGAGATATGGCTGTTGCTGATTCGTATCCACAAGTAATATTCCGTAGTGTATCATATAGACCTACTTTATCATATAGATAATCAAAATGACCTCGAAAGATATAATTTCTATATTCGTTGGGATTATATACTTCTGCAATGAATATAATGCCGGGATACTGTTTTTTGACTTGAGGTATGGCCCATTCCCAGAATTCTACAGGAACCATTTCGGCCATGTCACAACGAAAAGCGTCAATCTTCTTATCTGCCCAAAAGAGTAATATATCTAACATCTTAATCCAAGTAGATGGAGTAGGATTAAAGCAACATCCTCCACCGTTTTGATAATCAACGCCATAATTAAGTTTAATAGTTTCATACCAGTCATTGATATTGGGATAAGCATCAAAGCGATTATTTCCAGTTGCTTTAGCAGGATATTCATAATAAGCTTCAGGAGCATCGCATTTCATATCAAACTGACCATGAAGAGCTATTTGAGGAATATAATAGAAGTTATTGTAGGGACTGAATGAATAGTTATTATCATCATCGGCACCTAGATCAATCACTCCTTCGGGTTTTACATCAGAATGATATTGACGGGCTACATGATTTGGAACGAAATCGATAATAACCTTTAAACCTTTACTATGAGTGCGTCTTACTAAGTCTTCAAATTCCTGCATACGACCTGGAATATCTGAAACGATATCTGGATCCACGTCATAATAATCTTTTATGGCATAGGGTGATCCTGCTTTTCCTTTTACGATAGCGGGATGATCGGGCTGAATGTTATAACGACGATAGTTTGTCTGGGTGGCATGTTCTATGATACCTGTATACCAGATGTGGGTTGCACCAAGCTTTTTTATTTCATTGAGTGCTTTAGATGTAAAATCACCTAACTTCCCACATCCATTTTCAGCAAGAGTGCCATTATAATGGCAGTAGCTATTGTCGTTGCCAAATAGACGTGGCAGTGTTTGGTAGATAATTATCTTTTTAGTTTTCATATTCATTAATTTATAGTCAGTATAATTTACATTTTGTTTTAACTCGCTTTCCAGAATGTACCTTTTTCATCTTTCAGCTTTAGTAAAGATTCTTTTGCAACTTTATAGCCCATTTCAAATATCTCGTCACCTTTCTCTAACTTTGTCATACTATATTGAGAAAGATTATATGGTTCAATCAATAGGTCGGCAATTTCTCGGGCGGCAAAACTATTTGCACGAAACATGAAGTGATAAGAGCGAAGAGCTACACCTAAGATATTCATCTTGAAACGTTCGGCTTCGAGTGGGCATAGGTTAATAGCTACAACTTTTTCGCACTTCTGCCGGATAGGATGTACTGGAAGATTCATCAAAATACCACCATCTACATAATGTGTGTTCCCTATTTTTAGAGGCTTGAATATTACGGGCATGCAGCATGATGCTGCAACGCGTTCGGCCACACTACCTTTATGGAAATGTACACTGTGTCCATGATCAAAATCTGTTGCAGTAACAATCAGTGGTATCGGCAATTCCTCCAGATTTTTGGTCTTTAAATTTGATTTTAGGAAATCAATTAAGTCGCATAGTTCAAATAAGCCCATACGTGGTATCACTAATTTTGTCAAATCTTGGAATTTGTGACCTCTGAAAAAATCGAGCACTTTGTAGGGCTCATTCCCATCGGCATAAAAAACACCAGCCAAGGCACCTGCACTGACGCCGGCTATAATGCCTGGTTTTATATCATTTTCTAAAAGTGCTTGGATAACACCTAGATGCGCAAATCCTTTTACAAAACCACCGCTAAGCGCATAACCGATAGAGTAGTGCTTAGAAGTGCTATTTACTCTTTCCATATTTTAAGAGATTTTTTTAATACATTTTCTTCGCTACGAAAATAAACAAATAATTCATTTGAAAAAATCCAATACGCATTAATATGAAACAATCATTGCTATTGTACCAATGTTTAAACTATAATGAGTTCATATTGCATTTGGCCTAAGCCGATTTTTTCTGCATGCTGTAAACCTGATATCCAATCTGTATCAGGATGTAATAAATGAAATTTATCGCAATTGCACAAATCGTCTTCTTGATGTTCGTTGCCAAGCTGATTATCAGTATGTAAAACAGCCGAACGTGTCACAAGATCTGCACTAGCCTTGTCTAAAGCCACGGGATCAAATGAAGCTAGGATACCTATATCTGGTACTATTGCAGCATCATTATGGTTCCAACAGTCACACTCTGGAGAAACATTCATAATAAAATTGATATGAAAATTGGGCTTATCTTTTACTACTGCCAGTGCATACTCTGCAATTTTATAATTCATGCGCTGTGAGCTATCATTATCTCCCATAATGGCGCCGCTAAATTGACAAAGAGCGACACACTGTCCACAACCAACACAGATATCGTAATCAATAACTGCTTTGTGAACACTATTAAGATGTATAGCTTGGTGAGCACAATTTCTGACACAAATATTACACCCTGTACAACAAGCGAGGTCAATTTTGGGTTGTGAAGCGCTATGTAATTCTAACTTTCCTGGAACGCTAGCACAGCCCATACCCAGATTCTTTAAAGCACCACCAAAACCAGCCATTTCATGTCCTTTAAAATGGTTCATAGTAATGATTATATCTGCATCAGCGATGGCTGTGCCTATTTTAGGTTGTTCACAATATTCGCCATGAATCACTATTTCGCGATAATCGGTACCCTTTAAACCGTCAGCGATAATCACTTGACATTGTGCCGAGATAGGGTTGAAACCATTTTCCATAGCACTCTGTAAATGATCCACAGCGTTAGATCTTCTGCCAGAATACAATGTATTACAATCTGTTAGGAATGGTTTAGCGCCGTATGAAAGTAATAGCTTAACTAACCTAGCCGCATAGTTGGGGCGGATATAGGCTAGATTCCCTGGTTCACCAAAATGTATTTTAATAGCTGTGAAACTATGCATGAATGGAATAGTCTCTATTTTTGCCTTTTTGATTAGCCGTTCCATCTTATCCAGCAAGTTGGATGTAGGTTTGGTTCTTAGATTGGTGAAATATACTTTAGATGCTGTCATAGTAATATATTTATTGATGTTGGATTTAAACAAAATTATAACAATCTTTTTATTATTAATGTTGACTTGAAATTAAATATGGCATATTTTAATTTTTAATCTTTTAGAGGCTTCGAAAAGATGTTTTAGATGACATTTTGATAAAAATAGAGATAAATAATTTGTCTTATAGGTATATTTTTATTAAGTTTAGTGCGTGATAAAGATTACACATAATATTAACCTTTAATTTATAATGACATGAGGACAATAACATTCAATGAACTTCGCAAAATAAAAGATTCATTGCCTAGTGGCAGTATGCACCGTATCGCTGATGAGTTGGGTTTGCATGTTGATACTGTACGCAATTTTTTTGGAGGACATAACTTTAAAGAAGGCAAAAGTGTGGGTATTCATTTAGAGCCTGGTCCAGATGGCGGTTTAGTAATGATTGATGATACTACTGTTCTCGAACGTGCATTAGATATTCTGAATGAGTTGAATATGGTTAATGCAGAACATGAAAAGATGGTGATGTAAATTATTTATTGACCTAAAACTATAAGTCCCAATTGCTTCTACACATAGAAACAATTGGGATTATTTATTTGTTGTGTAGACATAATTGAACAATAATAATTTATGGAAGAAAATCTAGTTACATTAGCCATTCTTACATATTCGAAGGCACAGATATTGAAAAATGTTTTAGATAATGAAGGGATTGAGAATTATATTCATAATGTAAATATAATTCAGCCTGTTATATCATCGGGTGTGCGAGTGAGGATTAAGGAAAGTGATTTGCCAAAGGCATTGAAAATTATTGAAAGTTCGGCTTGGCTGGCAGATAGTATAGTAGGGGAGAAACCTGTTGAAGCAAAAGCAGAAAAGTGTTCTCGTATATTGATTCCAGTTGATTTCTCGAATTACTCGTTGAAAGCATGCGCATTTGGATTCAATATAGCCAAGAGGTTTGGAGCAGAAGTTGTACTTCTGCACGTATATTTTACGCCAATTTATACATCATCTTTACCTTACAGCGATGTTTTTAACTATCAAATTGAAGATGATGAAATGATACGAACAATCATGCAGAAGGTGCATGGTGATTTAGATCATCTATCAAAAACAATTAAAGCAAAAATCGAAGCAGAAGAATTGCCCAATGTGAAATACTCATGTATACTGCGTGAGGGTATTCCTGAAGATGAAATTATGAATTATGCAAAAGAGGTTGGGCCGTCGTTAATCATAATGGGGACACGCGGAAAAAATCAAAAAGAGATTGATCTACTTGGTAGTGTCACTGCTGAAGTGATTGATCGAAGCAACGCTACTGTATTGGCAATTCCTGAAGATACGCCTTTCCAAGATTTCGACTCCGTAAGAAAAATAGGTTTTATTACCAGTTTTAATCAGCGTGATCTGATTGCTTTTGATGCATTCTTTAATATTTGGAAAATATATAATTTTAATGTATCTTTGATATATCTTGCGGATCTGAAAGAATCAAATGACATAATGAACAATATAAAAATGACTGGAATCCGTGATTATTTCGCAAAACATTACCCATCCTTAAATATCACATTTGACATAGTAATCAATGATGATAATCTTAAAAGTTTTGATACATATATTGCAGAAAATCAGATAGATGTAATTGCAACTATATCTTATAAGCGGAATATATTTGCTAGATTATTCAATCCCAGTATCGCCCGTAAAATGATTTTTCACACAGATACACCTTTATTAATTATCCATGGGTAAATGAGGATGAAATATTTCGAATTGTGAAAAGCCGAAGAATTGGTATTATGTTTAATATGAATTCTTCGGCTTTATCTTTCTTCTCTACCTTTCTTCGAAGCCTTATATGATTTTTGAACGCATGTATGAACTTCTATAATTTATCTCCTGTCATCAATCTAGCAAAATTTTATTTTCTATACTTCTCCTATATAAAATCTACCTCTAAATTATTACAGGTTATAACGATTGAGTATCTCAATCTTGTTCGTAAATAAAGATGAGTGGTACCACATAAAAAAATGCTCTTCATCATTTATTGGGTAAATTGCAGTGAGTTAGAAATAGAGAATAAATCGCTTATAAGCTAAACTTCGGTTTATGATAGTAATATAAAGAAATAATTAAGCCTTTATACAAAACTGCCCTCTTCTATCCTTTAGATATAAAATATAAAGGACTTATGGAATAATTAAATATTACCCCATAAGTCCTTTTATGTAAAAGACAATTACTGAATTTTACATTACAGACTCAATTTCTAGGAACTCTGGTTCCATATTCAAGTTGTAATAAACTCGGTAAAGACCAGGAGCCCAAAGATCTTTTTGCTCTGGTTTTAATTGTCTAGCTTTTTCAAGATAAGTTTTAGCTTCTCTATAGTTCGCTTTTGCAGCTTCTTGGCCTGAAGTATTAGTTAAGTCAGCAGCATCTGCATCAGCAGCTTCTTGTGCTTTCATAATATAAATTAAGCCCATATTCGAATAAGCTTCTGCGTATGCTGGATCAGCTTCAATAGCTTTAGCATAGTAGTTGATAGCTTCATTATACGAATTCATATTATGCAAAAGATATGCTTTTACATATAAATAAAGCGGATTAGAAGGCTCTTTTGATAGCATGCCATCAGCAAATTCCATAGCTTTCTCCGGTTGGTTAGAACTACTGTAGTGATCAATCAAATTGGCGAAGAAATACTGATTTTCAGGGAAAGTAACTATACCCTCTTGCAATGAAGCGATCCAAGCATCATTATCACCCATATCTTTAAGTGCACCACTCCATACTTGCATAGCGATTGCCGCTTCTTCCCTATTTTTATTCTTGATAGCTACAGGCGCATATTTTACAACAGCTGAAGGGTTTTCAGAGTCACTGGCAGCCAATACCGCATAGTAAGCAATTTGAGGAAGCATAGTGTCTACAACAGCAATGTTTTCTTTTTCTAGCATGGGGTAAGATGCTGCATCAACATAAGTACCAAAGAATTTCAAAGCATTTGCAGGTTGCTTCACATTGAAGTATTCGATACCACCATTAATAAGATTGTTGCGCTCTGCTAACATAGTAGCAGCATTTGCCTTTCTGTATTTGTTTTTTACCTTTCCTTTTTCGTTTGGAATCTCAGCTAAACGGTCACATTCTAAAAAATATTCGTACATCTTAAGGATGCTGTTGTAAGCCTTCAATGTGTCAAAAGGTTTTTGTAGGTAAGCATTTTTCATTTCTTCCTCTACGATACGCTTTTGTACAAGTCCTGCAACATCCCAAGTCGCTGCATCGTTCATAGTTTCAGGATTTGTCAAGGCTGCATTAATCAATGTCTCAGCCTTCTTAAAATCGGGTTTTACGTCGTTTGCAATGGTCTTTGCGTCTCTTACATTTTTTTGTTGGGCAAACGCAAAGCTTACAACCATCAGTAACATCAACGAAAATAGTCCTCTTTTCATGATTGTTATTTTTATGTTAGTTAATAAATTAGATTGTTTAATCTCTCTCATTTTCTTGTTCATTATTTGTTGCTTCCTGTTCATCTGCATGGATATCGCTTTGGTCGATGCTTATATCTTCGCAAATGATATTGCCTTCGGCCTCTTCTACAGGTATTTCGTTTTCCAAGCTCTCTGTGGTTACCTTACACACTGAACCAATTTGATCATTGCGTTTTTCGAGATTGATAAGACGTACACCTTGTGTAGCACGGCCTGTAGGGCGTACATCAGCTACTTTCAGACGAATAGTAATACCCGATTTGTTGATAATCATTAGGTCATTATCATCGGTAACTGATTTAATGGCGACTAATTTACCAGTTTTTTCGGTAATATTCATAGTTTTCACACCTTTTCCGCCTCTATTGGTCTCTCTATAGTCATCTACGGGTGAACGTTTACCGAAACCTTGTTCAGAAACCACCATTACAGCGTCTGTTTCGAGGTTTTTAATGCAGATCATACCTATTACATGGTCTTGACCATCATCATCAAGCGTAATACCACGAACACCTGTGGCTGTGCGGCCCATAACGCGTACTCTAGACTCGTGGAAACGGATAGCACGTCCGTTACGGTTGGCAATGATAATTTCATTGTTGCCATTCGTCATACGTACTTCTATTACGCTGTCGTCTTCGCGAATCGTAATGGCATTTACACCATTTTGTCTTGGTCGTGAATACTGCTCCAGCAATGTTTTCTTGATCACCCCATTCTGTGTACAGAACAATACATAATGACTGTTGATATAGTCTTTATCTACCAAGCTCTTTACGCGTAGATAAGCTGTTACTGCATCATCAGAGTCGATATTTAGCAAGTTCTGGATGGCACGACCTTTCGATGTTTTGCTGCCTTCTGGAATCTCATAGACTTTCAGCCAATAACATTTACCTTTCTGAGTAAAGAACATCATTGTGTTGTGCATTGTAGCTGGGTAAATATGCTCAACGAAGTCTTCATCACGTGTTTCAGACCCTTTTGAACCTACACCCCCGCGATTTTGTGCGCGGAATTCAGTCAATGGCGTACGTTTGATATATCCTAGGTGAGAGATTGTGATAATCATCTCATCATCAGCATAAAAGTCTTCAGGATTAAATTCTTCTGAAGAATATACAATTTCTGAACGACGTTTATCGCCATAATTACCTTTTACATCAATCAATTCGTCCTTGATAACGGTGCGACATACTTCATCGTCAGAAAGGATGCTTTCAAGATAGTTGATAAGCTTCATCAACTCATCGTATTCAGCATGTAGCTGATCTTGAAGAAGACCTGTCAACTGACGCAGGCGCATCTCAACGATTGCACGTGCTTGTCTATCGGACAGTTCAAAGCGTGTCATCAAATTCTCGATGGCGATATTGGGAGTCTGTGCAGCGCGTATGATGCGGATCACTTCGTCAATATTATCTGATGCAATAATCAGACCTTCAACGATGTGTGCACGGTCTTTTGCCTTTTGAAGATCAAACTCTGTGCGGCGTATCACCACTTCGCGTCTATGATCAATAAAGTTGCTAATCAAATCCTTTAGATTCAAAGTTTTGGGTCGGCCATGAACCAGTGCAACATTATTCACGCTAAACGAAGTTTGCAAGGCAGTCATCTTGTAGAGCTTGTTCAGAACTACACTTGCGTTGGCATCGCGTTTAATATCGATAACAATACGCATACCTTCGCGGTCTGACTCATCATTAGCATTAGAAATACCTTCGATTCTTTTATCATTAACAAGGTCGGCAATGTATTTAATAAGCTCAGCTTTGTTTACATTGTATGGGATTTCTGAAATAACGATTTTATCATGAGTCGAGCCGCTTTCTATTTCGGCGCGAGCACGCATCACTACTCTACCTCTACCAGTGAGATAAGCTTCGCGCACGCCCGTAACGCCATAAATATAACCACCAGTTGGGAAATCGGGAGCTTTTACATAGTTCATCAGCTCTTCAATTTCTACTTCAGGATTATCTAAATATACTAAACAAGCATCGATTACTTCCGAAAGATTGTGAGGCGGCATGTTTGTTGCCATACCTACTGCAATTCCCGAAGCTCCATTTACTAGAAGATTAGGAATGCGTGTCGGCATCACGGTTGGTTCTTTCAGCGTATTGTCAAAGTTGGGGTTGAAATCGACTGTATTCTTGTACAAATCGTCCATCATTGTTTCGCCCAGCTTGTTCAAGCGAGCCTCTGTATAACGCATTGCGGCAGGGCTATCGCCATCTACTGAACCAAAGTTACCCTGACCGTCAACTAACGGATAGCGCATTGCCCAATCTTGAGCCATACGTACCATTGCCATATATACAGAAGAGTCGCCGTGAGGGTGATATTTACCTAAAACTTCACCAACGATTCTGGCCGATTTTTTGTAGGGTTTGTCGGATGTATTTCCCAGTTCCATCATTCCGTATAGAATACGGCGGTGTACGGGCTTGAATCCATCTCTAACATCAGGAAGAGCACGAGATACAATGACTGACATAGAATAGTCAATGTATGAAGACTTCATTTCCTCCTCGATGTTGATTTTTATAATTCTGTCTTGTTCAAGCATTTAAGAAGATTATTAATTAGAACATTATTGGCCTTTTAAAAACCACGCTAAAGTAGTGCATTTTCACGACATACGAAAGTTTTTAGCCAATAAACTTATGCTGAAAAAGTGAAGAAAATGCCCATAAAATAAAGGTCTGCGGTAATGTTGACATTGCTACCGCAGACCTTGTATTTGTATCGTAAAAAATAGACTTTTTAGTAAGCGCGCGCAAAAATCACGCGACATTCCGAAGGTTTGCCTGTCACCATACAAGTTCCTGGCTCCTTATCGCCTTCGATGAAAGTATCAAAAGGAATACAGCGGATGGTTGCCTTGGTTTCTGCTTTGATCTTTTCTTCTGTTTCGGGTGTGCCATCCCAGTGAGCCAAGATGAAACCACCCTCTTCGATCTTTTCTTTGAACTCTTCGTAAGTATCAACCTTAGTGATATGCGAATTGCGGTGATCCAGTGCTTTCTGGTAAATGTTAGCTTGGATTTCGTCAAGCAGATTCTTTACATACTCCTCGATGCCGTCGCATGATACAGTTTCTTTCTGAAGTGTATCACGGCGCATCACTTCCATCGTGTTGTTTTCTAAGTCACGACCTCCCATAACCAAGCGTACTGGTACACCTTTTAGCTCATAGTCAGCGAATTTGAATCCAGGGCGTTTGTTGTCGGCATTGTCATACTTTACAGAAATACCCATAGATTTCAATTTGCTCACGATGCCTGCTACTTTTTCATTGATCTGATTCAGTTGTTCGTCGCCTTTATAGATAGGAACGATAACCACTTGAATTGGAGCCAATGTAGGAGGTAAAACCAAACCATTATCATCTGAGTGTGTCATGATAAGCGCGCCCATTAAGCGAGTAGATACACCCCAAGATGTAGCCCAAACGTATTCCATTTGGTTTTCCTTGTTCACAAACTGTACGTCAAACGCTTTGGCGAAGTTTTGGCCTAAGAAATGAGAAGTACCGCTTTGAAGTGCTTTGCCATCTTGCATCATTGCCTCGATGGTATACGTATCAAGTGCGCCTGCAAAGCGCTCGTTGGCCGATTTTACACCAGTCACAACGGGTACAGCCATATATTTTTCCGCGAATTCGGCATAAACATGGAGCATGCGGATTGCCTCTTCTTCTGCCTCTTGGCGTGTTGCGTGGGCTGTATGGCCTTCTTGCCACAAGAACTCTGCTGTACGCAAGAACATGCGGGTACGCATCTCCCAACGCATCACATTGGCCCATTGGTTAACCAAGATAGGAAGATCGCGGTATGAGTTGATCCAATTGCGGTATGTATTCCAGATGATAGTTTCCGATGTAGGGCGGATAATCAGTTCTTCCTCAAGTTTTGCTTCAGGGTCTACTACCACGCCTTTGCCTTCTGGGTCATTCATCAAGCGGTGATGCGTCACTACGGCACACTCTTTTGCAAAGCCTTCCACGTGTTCGGCTTCACGACTAAGGAAAGATTTTGGGATTAGCAAGGGGAAATAGGCATTTACGTGACCAGTTTCCTTAAACATATCGTCCAGTTGACGTTGCATCTTTTCCCAAATAGCGTATCCGTAAGGTTTGATCACCATACATCCGCGCACTGCCGATTGTTCGGCCAAATCAGCTTTTAGCACTAAGTCATTATACCATTGCGAGTAGTTCACACTGCGTTTGGTAAGATCTTTAAGTTCTTTTGCCATCGATTTATATATATATTGAATTTTTATTTGCTTAAAAAATGACGTGCAAAAGTACAAAAAATAGCCCATAAACTTGCTCTTCTGCTCTTTCTTTTTTAATTTTGGCTTGATAATAAAACGATTAAATCTAATATTTATGATGCCTGCTTTGTTTACTACATCAAAACGCATACGGATATTTTTTATAGTATGCGTGTCCATAGTTCTGGTTCTGAGTGTATATACAACCTTTTTTGAGGAAAAAGCACTAAACTTGGTAATATATCTTCCGTGTATTCTTGTGTCTTATGCGTTTGTCTTTACCAAATATATTGTAACCGATAGATCCTTTACCATAAAGCATGGTATTGGTAGGGAGCATACTATAACCTGGCAAATGGTGAAAGATGTAAAGCCGATAGCAAATGGATTTCGAATAGATTATCAGAATGCCAGTGGAAAAACAAAAACCTGCACCATCAGATATGTAGAAGATGGGGAACATCTGCTACAGCTTGTGCAAAATCAGTTTAAAGCGATTACAACTATTTAAAAATTAAAGCCCTGTAGCATAACTATTAGGTTTATGGAAACAATATTCAAAACTTCAAGATTCACAAGGATAATCTATCCTTTGATAATTCTCTTTTCTGTTTTTGCTATCATTTATTCTATTTATTTTGATGGAAATATTCTTGCCTTGGTTATTTTTCTGCCTTTGTGTATTTTATTTTATTATCAAGCCTATCAAAAATATGTTTTGCAGGATACAGCATTTGTCATGAAAAACGGCTTTGGTGGTACATCTCACAGCATTGCATGGTCGGATATAGAAAAGATTTCGCTTGATAAGAAAGATATCCGAATAGATTATACTAAAGTTAATGGCATGAACGGTTTTCTTATTCTTAGAGATGTGGAGAATAAAGATCTACTACTTGAGTTATTGAAGAACACGCTTTCGGAAAAGCATGCTACTATATCTCAATGATTCTGGAAAAGTATACATTTATTTATCTATCTTCGCAATTAATCGTAGAACAACTGGTCTAGTCCATAGGGCTATCTATGTTTGTGCATATAGCTATGCACCAAAGTGCAAGGGGTTATGCACAATGATGCATATAGCTATGCACAAAAGTGCATAAGGCATATTGCACAATAGAATTGTCATTTCCTGGAGTTGGTTGACTGTTTACAATTGTACTCCTAAATAAGGTTGACTCCTTATTTTACTATTCCTAGAAT
>CAMTPC010000003.1 GCA_947074295.1 uncultured Bacteroides sp.
GAGCATCTGGTTTACACCCAGAGGGTCGGCGGTTCGAATCCGTCAGCGCCCACTTCGCAAAACATTGACCTCGTAGAATAGATATTCTGCGAGGTTTTTTATTATTTTACACTTCTGCGTTTCTAATAAATCCTTAAAACTCCACTTCTCTTTATTGTTTTGCGTGAAAACTCGTTGTTATATATCTGTTATCTCCTCGATTTTATGTAGTTTTGCGCACTTTATGTCAGTGTAGCTTAAATAGTTACACAATGTATTGATTTTTAAAGAGTAAATCAAAACAACTATAGCTGATAGAAAGGTGTACTATATGCAGTCATGAGATATGAAGGTAATAGGATTGTTCGGTCAGCTCAATACAGAAACTATGTTTACAGTAAAAAAAAGAATTGAAATATCAGCTTCGCATAGCTTGAATCTTTCGTATGAAAGCAAATGCGAGCAGTTGCATGGTCACAACTGGGTGATTGAGATTTACTGCCGTTCACGCGAGTTGAATGCCGATGGTATGGTAATAGATTTTTCGCATATCAAAGAAATCATTAAGGATAAGCTCGATCATAAGAATCTCAATGATATACTTCCCTTTAATACCACAGCAGAGAATATGGCTAGATGGATTTGCGACCAGGTGCCCCATTGCTTCAAGGTGATGGTGCAAGAATCGGAAAACAATACAGCTTGGTATGAGAAAGATTAATGAGATTTTTTATAGCTTGCAGGGTGAAGGTGCACAGACGGGTACGCCGGCTGTGTTCGTGCGTTTCTCGGGATGCAACCTAAAGTGTGATTTTTGCGATACAGCTCACGAGGATGGTGTGATGATGACGGATGAGGCCATCATAGCCGAAGTGGCTAAATACCCAGCACCTCTTGTTGTATTGACGGGTGGCGAACCTTCTCTTTGGATCGACCAAGATTTCATCAATCATTTGCGGACATTGGGTAAGAAGATTGCCATCGAAACAAATGGTACACATCTTTTGCCCGAAGGTATAGACTGGATCACGTGCTCACCTAAGAAGGGTGGTCAGGTGCTGTTGCCACGCATAGACGAGCTGAAGGTGGTTTACACCAGACAGGATATGTCTGTTTACGAAAATATGCCAGGAGCTAGGTTTCTGCAACCTTGTTCGGGCGAAAATATAGACGAAGTAGTAGAATACATTAAACAAAATCCCACATGGAGACTAAGTCTACAGACACACAAGATATTGAAAATAAGATAAAAGATATATTCTCGCATATCGGTGATGATCCACAGCGAGAAGGTTTGAAGGGAACACCCGACCGTATTTTGCGTATGTGGAAAGAGATATTCCGCGGTTATGATGAAACGCAGAAACCTAAGATCACTGTTTTCGAGAATGGCAAGGACCGATTGGCTTATAGCTCGGTTGTGCTAGATACCGGTTGTTTTTACTCGATGTGCGAACATCACATGATGCCCTTCTTCGGCGACTATTGGTTCGGTTATATCCCCAATCCTAAGGGTAAGATTTTGGGTATATCCAAGGTGGCACGTGTCGTAGACTACTGTGCCGCACGTCTGCAAGTGCAAGAGCGCTTGGCGCAAGATGTAGTGGAGATGATTCGTGAGGCTTTGGGTGATGAATATCCTCCACTGGCTATTGGCGTGATTCTTGAAGGTGAACACCTTTGCAAAACGATGCGTGGTGTGCGCAAGCAGGGTAAGATGCATACTTCTTTCTTCTTTGATGGAGGTAAACTGAACGAACTGAAAGATGATCTTTATCGGTTTAAAGGATGATTTTTGTGTGAATTAATCATAAGAAAATATAGCATAAATCAATAAAATATAGTAGAGGCCTTGCAGGAATTTGTTCTGTAAGGCCTTTTTGCTTTTTGACATCTCGACGGGTAAAAACCAAACTAACTCTTTTTTGTTTCTTCTGTAGTTAAGTTTTCAATAGGATAACAGGGATGAATGCAATAAAAAGAGTTTTTGCATTTTGTCTATTTTTTCAGGTAATCATATATTGTTCTACCGGGCAAAATGTAAGTATATATCGGCAGAGTGATTCTTTGTGGTATAACAAGAAAAAACCATTGCTTGCTATAGGTGAAGTGTTGGTCATCAACATGGGTGTATGGGCTTTCGATCGCTATATAGCTGATCAGGATTTTGCGCACGTGACGCCTCGTAGCATCCAACGTAATTTTAAGAAAGGTTTTGTCTGGGATGATGATATTATTGCTACCAATTTCATTTCACATCCATATCATGGGTCTCTGTATTATAATTCAGCTCGCTCCAATGGTTTTAATTTCTATCAATCTATCCCGTTCGTGGTAGGAGGCAGCTTGATGTGGGAGTGTTTCTTGGAAACCGAACCTCCATCAATCAACGACTTGATTGCAACAACGGCTGGAGGTACAATGTTTGGTGAGATATCTTATAGAATATCGGGCTTGATTTTGAATAATTCTAAAAGAGGTGTCAATCGGGTGATTCGAGAAATAGGGGCAGGGCTCATTTGTCCGGTGCGCGAAGTGAATCGTGTATTTTCTGGGGCTGCTTGGCGACAAAGTGATTACAATCAAGATGATGATATTCCTTTTGAATTGAATATCTGGGCTGGATGTCGCATGCTTAAGCGGAAGATTGGTAGTGGCTATTCTCCTTTCGGTGAGCTAGCGGTTTCCTTTGTGTATAATCCCAATCGCGATGAGTGCGAACAACCTTATGATTGGTTTAGCGTGAACATGATTTTAGATGCGGGAAAGCGCTCTTGTAACTTTCGTCAGATGAATGTATCAGCATTGCTGTGGGGTAGGGATGTGGGCAACCGAAGAGCTGGAAATTGGCACTTTGGCGTCTATCAGAATTTTGATTATTGGGATTCTCCAGTAAAGATCTATCAGCGCACGCCCTATCGCTATTCGCAGGTGCTGGCTATCGCGCCCGGCATCAACTATAAGACTATCGAGGATAAATGTGTGAAAGCAGATTTTACTACGCTAATCAATGCGATCGGGCTTGGAGCGAGTGGTACGGATTATTTCTGGGTAGGTGAACGTGATTATAGTTTTGGGAGCGGTTTGGGAGCACAGATCAAACTTTCCTTGGATTTTTTTGATTCAGCACTGCGTTTTAAGGTCATGGCCAATAATTCGACTCTCTACACTTGGAAAGGTTATGATCCGAATCGTAATCTATATCTTGAACATCCGAATGAGTTGAATACACAAGGCGATAAGGGGCATGTAAACTTTACTGCTGTCGAAGCTAGTGTAGGCTATTATTCGGACAAAAACTGGAATATGCAGTTTGTCTCCGAGTTTATCAATCGTTATACTTATTATGCCTATCATCCCTCTCGGCAATACTCTGCATGGAGCTATGCCTTGAGAGTGGGTTATCATTTATAGCTGATCCATAATCTTATCATCTATAGTATCTCCGTTTCTTTCTTTAAGATATTTAGAAGGTAAACAGCCAAATTCCTCTTTAAAATACTTCGTGAATTGGTTTTGCGATAATCCGATCTGATAGGCAATTTGCGAAACATTCATCTGGCTTTGTTCCAGCAACTGCTTGCCGCGCTTGATCCGTAGGATACGTATAAACTCTACAGGAGACTTGCCAGTGATGGAGATCAGTTTCTTGTATAAGTGTCCCCGACTCATACCGACAAGCGAACTGAGCTCTTCGACCGAGAAATTGGAATTGTCCATATTGTCTTCAACTCCTTGTATTGCTTTCTGTATCAGCTGTTCGTCTAGACTACTTATCGTTATTTCGCTGGGTGAAATATCTATAGTATTGAACTTCTGGTGATTATTGCTAGTCCACTCTATTAATTTATTGATGCGGAGAAGCAGTATCTCTGTATTAAAAGGTTTGGTGATATAATCGTCAGCTCCCTCTTTTAGCCCATTCAGTACATGCTCTTCGGCTGTGCGTGCAGTGAGCAATATGACTGGGATGTGCGAAATACGTATATCCGTTTTTATCTTTCGGCAAAGCTCCATACCATCCATGACAGGCATCATCACATCGCTAATCACCATTTGTATCGACTCCTTGAACAGAATACTTAACGCTTTCTTGCCGTCTGGAGCATCAAACACCTTGTAATGTTCGGATAAACATTGAACTATGAAATGTCTAAAATCGTCATTGTCCTCAACTACTAATATGGCCGTCCTATCATCCAGTGGTGTCTTACTTTGCTCAAGTATAGTTTCCTCATGTGCTGTAGCATCGGGTGTAGAAGATATCTGGGTTGTGATGCCGTTTATCGGTAGCAGGACAGTAAATATAGAACCCGCAGGGATATTGTCTGCAACTGTGATGCAGCCTTCGTGCATGATGACATACTCCTTAACAATATTCAACCCAATACCATTTCCTGCATAGGTTGTGGTATGATGGTTTTCTTGGAAGAAACGTTCAAAAACCTTCTCTTTATTTTCTGGTCGTATGCCTACTCCTGTATCTGTCACCTGTATGCGTGCCTGTTCTCCATCGGCTGTAGCTATACGATCGATGCTGATAGTCACTGTTCCATTGGGAACATTGTATTTGATGGCATTGGAAATAAGATTAAGGATGATTCTTTTAATCTTATTTCGGTCAAAATTCATTTCAATAATGGGCGACTTGATTTCAAGAAATACTTTGATGCCGTTTAATGCCGTGATTTGGTGGAAAGGCATGCAAACCTCTTTGATGTATTCGCTCAGATTACCAAAAGAGTAGGATAGCTGTGTCTTTTGCTCGTCAAGATGTCGAAAATCCAACAATTGGTTTACTTCGTCGAGCAGCATATTGGCGCTGCGATGTACCAATTCGAGTTCATCTTTCACCGCATTGGCTTTTTCTTTTTTAAGTAAATGTTCCAAAGGAGTAATTATAAGTGAAAGAGGGGTGCGTAAATCATGACTGATATTTGTGAAAAAACGCATTTTAGCTTCTTCCATCTTTAGCTGTTGATTTAATTCAATCTCATGCTTTTGTTTTCGCAGTTGTTTGTTGTGTTTGATTCGTATGCGAAGTGCGGTATAGATGAGTACAGCTAATGCTAAAATGGCATAGCAGGCATAACCGGTCATCGACAACCAAAAAGGAGGTTTGATGTAAAAAGTCAACCGTGAGATTTGTGTGTCATTATTAAGAAAAGGGTTATTGACCTTGACCTCGAGATCGTACTTGCCAGGAGAGAGCTTGTTGAAATAAATACGGTTACCTTCTAGCTTAATCCACTCTTCCTTGTTGCTTAAGCGATAGGCATATTCCAACTTGTGCAGGTTGCCATAATCCATGGCAGATACTTCGAGGGCGAAGTTATGATCTGTATAATCCAAATAGATGTCTTCGGCTAGCTGAATATTCTTTTTTAGCAATATTCTGCCATCTAAGGTAGCGCTATCTACATCAATAGCTTGATTAGCCAAGAAAAATGCGGTGAAGATGACATTCTGTTTGCTATGGGGATAGCCTATCATATCTGGATTGATAGCCAAGTAGCCACCCGATCCCCCTATCAATATTTCATTGTTGCGGTTTCGGGTAATTGAGAAATTGTTGAATGTAAAGTTGTCGATGCCGTCTGCCTCAAAGTAGGGATAGCAAATATAGTTTAGTTCCTTCTGATTGGGGTCATTGATTATATAAATATGTGTGATACCGTGATCCGTAGCAATCCACATATTTTTGTTTTTGTCTTCAATAATAGCACGTATATAAGGATGCGATAAACCTTCATTTTCAGTCAAGTGTATCAATGAGTCGTCCTTCTTATTATAGATATTCAATCCTTTGCGTCCACCCACCCAAAGCAGTCCACGACTATCTTGATAAATACAGTTGGCATAATTGTCCTGGATGATGGGATGTTCACTGCGTGTATTTGAAGCGTAAACCATCTCCTTCGTGAATATATCCATGCGATATAACCCAGAACTTGTGGCTATAAGTAGTTCGCGCCCGTTACTATAAGATAGATCGGCTATATAATCCGTAAGTAGGGGCGAATTTGCACGGGTATACTTAGTAAGGTTGCCATTACTATCGAGACAATACAACCCCTGTGTATAGGTGGCTAACCAGATGTTTCCGTCATTGTCTTCTGTGATGCGCCGTACGTGAAGCGGAATCTCATACCCGTTATCGTTCTTGACTAAAGTGTGTAATGGAGTGAAAGTATCATCGTGTAGGAAGAACGCGCCACCACCATAGCTCCCCCACCAAATACGCTTTTGTGAATCTACGAGCGAGCAAACGATAAGATTGGAGGGAAGGTTGTAAGTGCCTTTCTTATAATGGATGCGGTTGCCGTTTGATTGATATTGCTCAATTCCTTCACCATCATAACCCATCCAGAGATTCCCTTTATTATCTTCAAGCAGGCAATTAATATCTTCATTGAGCATGAGTTTCTGATTCTGGAAAGCATTCTTGTCTGGGTTTGTGTAAGCAATGCCTTGTTTACTTGTCCCTATCCACATTACACCTTTATCATCTTTAAAAAAGCAGTTGATATGGTTGCTCGGTAAAGTAAAAGCTACATCTTTTTTTCGTTGATAATGCTGAACATCTTTGCGCGAACTATTACAGATATAAATTCCTTGGTTATCCGTTCCTATCCATATATTGCCCATGTCATCATCAATCAATGACATGACGATATTTTGTCCTTTATCAAAAAGCTCAAAGCCAGGGAAGTTGACCCAAAGTTTTCTCTTGCTATCATAACTAGATATATGGCTACCTTGCGAAGTATATACCCATAAAGTGTGTGTGGTGTCTAAATAAATCCTAGGGCGGAACTCATTAGCGCAATTAGTAGCGCACTCTGCTAGCAATGTATTATTAGTAGTATCAGTTCTTACGATTTCATTATTGGAAAGAAGTATATAGCTATTTGCGCCGCGGCTGCTTAAATGAATGACTTCTGTAGCTTCTGGGATGATATAGTGCGATAATTCCTTTTTGTCAAATTGATAATGGAAGAGTGTATCTCCTGCATTGCACCACATGTTCTTGTCTTCATCAATAAAGAGTTTACTGATCGTAGCCTTGATGCCTATCCTTTCTAAAGGTAAATGTATCGAGTTGATGAACTCGTCTTTTTCGCGATTGTAATAGCAGTAGTTGACAGGGGTTTTTAGCCATAACGTGCCTGCCCCGTCTTCGGCTATCCATTCTACATCATTATTGTATGCGCCCAATTCTATTGTGGTGTAGTGCTTGAAGCGATAACCATCGTAGCGATTCACTCCGTTTCGGGTAGCAAACCACATGAACCCAAACTGATCTTTTACGATACTCTGTATGAAGTTATCTGATATCCCAGATTTAATGTCTAATTGATGAAAATTGATATTCCCCCATGAAGTCGTGGAGAAGAATACAAAGAGTATGATATAACAAATGAAACGTTTTAGCATAGTAATATTTATTTGTGTTCAAATATAAAGCATATTGCTAGAACAGGGAAAAAATGACTAAATCAATATTCATCGTAATGTATTCATGTGTCATTGATTTGTATCATGATACATAAAGAAGAAACTCATAAACATCCGACTGACAAAGTTAACTGCCTGGCCCCTACATTTGTACCCAATCAATAGGTTATACACATATAGAACAAAATGATTCATAGTTGAATCACGACATGACTTATCAAGTAGTATTAATGGTTTACACCAATTTGGTGGATTTAGAACTGTCATAAATAGTATCGGATATTGACTAATCGATTAGAATTGATAGTCCTTTGCGATTGCTCAGTATCCGATATTTGACAGTGAACATGTAAGAAGAAAACAACAATATATAATATACCAATTACTTAACTTTATTGTAATACTTATGAAAAGATTGCACGGTATGAAATTAAGGTGTCTGCTGACATTAATCTGTCTTATACCTATTCTTGCCTTTGGCCAGATACAAATACAGGGTGTGGTGACAGATGAAATCGGAGAGCCGATGATTGGAGTATCAGTTTTTGAAAAAGGAACCAGCAATGGCACCATAACCGACCTTTTTGGAAATTATCAAATAACAGTTCCTCCTAAAAGTGTACTTGTATTTTCTTATGTAGGCTATAATGCAAAAGAACTCAATGTACAAGGAAAAACAAAGTTGGACATTAACTTAGAACCTTCATCTCACGATTTGGATGAGGTAGTGGTTATCGCTTATGGACAACAAAAGAAGGTTACCATCACGGGCTCAGTGTCCAATGTTAGTAGTGCTGAAATATTAAAGTCGCCAGCCGCATCGCTTGGTAATGCTATATCGGGTAAACTTCCAGGACTTTCGACCGTCCAATACTCGGGTGTACCTGGTGCTGATGATCCTACTATATTTATCCGTGGGCAAGCCTCGCTCAATGGTTCAAGCCCTCTCGTACTTGTCGATGGTGTAGAAAGAAGCTTTACTCAGATTGACCCTAACGAAGTTGCTGATATTACGGTTCTGAAAGATGCCTCGGCTACAGCCGTATATGGTGTACGTGGAGCCAATGGCGTGATCTTAGTAACCACTAAGCGGGGTGAATCGGGTAAAACACAAATATCTGCATCTGCCTCATGGGGATTGCAAAAGGTGACCAAATTTCTCGACTTTGCAGATTCCTATACGTATGCTACGGTTTTTAATAATGCCCGCTTGTCTGATGGCAATACACCGCGCTTTTCAGATGAGGTAGTGCAACATTTTCGTAATCAAGATCAACCATTGCTTTATCCCAATATCGATTGGATTGATTACATCATGAAGAATTCAGCCTTGCAGAGCCAATATAATATCTCGGTCAATGGTGGTAACAATATTGCTAAATATTTCGTTTCTGTAGGTATGCTCGATCAAGATGGCTTATTTAAGACATTTGGATCAGATAAAAACTCTAACTTTGCTTATCGCCGTTATAACTACCGTGCTAATCTTGACTTGAACATCGGTAAAATTCAAGAGCTTTCTATCAATCTTGGTGGCCGTGTCGAAAACAAACGTTCTATAGGAAATAATGGTGGAGATGACGGAGAGGAGTATATTTTTCGTTATCTGATGGACGCTCAGCCATTCTCAGGAGCAGGTATCGTTGATGGGCAATGGATTAAAACCAATCCAGCTTATATTTCCTCAGAGTCAGCCGTAAGCTCGCGCGATGGTTTGGATACCTTCTATGGCCAAGGTTATAAACTATCTTCTACAAATGTGCTTAATATCGACCTTATTTACAAGCTGAAACTAGATTTCCTAACTAAAGGTCTTGACTTCCGTGTGAAAGGTTCGTACAACTCAACTTATTATCATGTTAAAAACCGCACGAACGGGAAGCCCGCTCAGTTCACGCCAATTATCAATACTGATGGCACAGTATCCCTACAACGTAGTGGCGATTACTGGAATTTGGGTTATGATGAAAGTAGCTGGCCCAATAGAGATTGGTATGCAGAGGCAAGTATGAACTATGACCGTAAATTCGGAGATCATAGTGTGGCTGCACTGTTACTTTATAATCAGTCAAAGAGTTATTATCCTTGGGATGCGGCAAATTCGGCATATATCTCAATACCCAAAGGATATGTAGGTCTGGTGGGACGTGTCACGTACAACTATATGTTCAAGTATATGGCTGATTTCAATATTGGTTATAATGGCTCTGAAAACTTCGCCAAGGGCAATCGTTATGGATTCTTTCCTTCTATGTCTTTGGGCTGGACTGTTTCACAAGAGAAATTCTGGAAGCCATTGAGCAATGTTGTTTCTTATATGAAATTGCGTGGTTCGATAGGTACAGTAGGTAATGATAACTGCCAAGGCTACCGCTTCCTATACTTACCAGCAGCATGGCAAATCTTCAATGGTTATTATAATAATATTGGCGATTATGATGGGTACAATTTTGGTACTACCAATGATATATTCCTGAATGTGGCTCGTGAATACTCTTCCGCATCGCCAGATGTAACATGGGAGACTGCAATAAAACAGAACTACGGTGTTGATATGAAATTCTTCGATGATAAGTTGAGTTTAAACTTTGACTACTTCTATGAATACCGTAAGGATATTCTAATCAATAATGAAAATATGATTCAAGCGCCTACGGCTCTTCGTCCTTCTTATATCAATTATGGTCGCGTTAAGAATCAGGGATATGAGATCACGTTGAATTATCGCACTAGCATTGGGCGCAATTTTTCGTTGTCTATCTCGCCAACACTGTCTTATGCAAAGAACAAAGTGTTGGAGCAAGCCGAAATACCTAAACCTGACAAATTAGTCATGGCCAATAGCTATATGGGACAGAAATTGGGTTTGACGGAAGATTCTCCAGTTGCACCAACATGGACTTATGCAACGGGTCATTCAATAGGAGCACGGAAAGGTTACCTCTTCTTTGAGTTTTACGAACAAGGTAAAACAGAGGAAAGATATCAAGCCAAATATGGACAGCCAATGCCCACTCAACTTGTCAATACCTTGCTGAACGGAGATGCTGTTTATGTCGATTTGGATGGGGACGGTATCATTTCTGAAGAATACGATCAGATGTATATGGGATATACGGATAATCCTGAATATACCTTCTCGCTCAATATCTTCCTTCAATACAAGAACTTTGACTTCACCATGTTGTGGTCAGGTGCAACGCATGTATCAAGAAATCTAGATGGTGTATACCGTCAGCCGTTCGGCCAGCAATACAACTCCTCATTGCTACAATGGGTTGCTGATAATGCTTGGACTCCCGAAAATGCCGCATCAGCTCGTTTGCCTCGTATCACATTTGCCAACGAGAAACAAAATCAAGCTACTTCGGATCTGTGGTATCAAGATGCGACATATATTCGCTTGAAGAATGTCGAGATGGGCTACACCTTGCGCAATCAGTCTTGGTTACCCAATTCATCAAATATTCGCTTTTATTTGAGTGGCACAAATCTGTTGACCTTTACACCGATGGATGCAAATGATCCAGAAAGTACAGGAGGTGGTTATGGATCATTTATTAAATACCCAGTTATGCGAGTGTTTAATCTAGGTGTAAAACTGAATTTTTAAATAGATAATCATGAAAAGAGTATACTATAAAGTCACGAGTTTATTATTTGCACTGAGCACTTTCCTCTTTATGGGATGTGTGGACAATATAAGAATGTGGGACGGCTTTCTGGACAAAGCAGAAGGCGAAGATGTTAATGAAGAATTGATTTTTTCGAAAAAGGTATATACTGAATATCTGGTATGGCAGTGCTATGAAGGCTTGTATACACCATTCAAAAGTTGCTACACACTCAACTCGGGGGTAATGGAAGGTTTATCGGATTTGATTCATTCCGAGTTAGGATGGGATGATCTGGGCCGCTTGTTCTACACAGGAAACCTTACTGCCGCCAATGCCAATCCGGGTTGGGTGCAAAGCCGCTTTGCATTCATCACGCAAGGGGGTATTCAAAATATGAATAACACGGCTAAACGCTCCATCTGGAACTGTGTGCGCGATTGCCATCTATTGATTGCTAATATTCACCGTGTACCCGATATGACTGATGCCGAAAAGGCGCTTTATACAGCCGAGTGTAAGATCATATTGGCCGCTAAATATTTGGATGGTATTCGTCATTTCGGTGGTTTACCTATCGTCGACCGTGCATTCAAAGGTGATGAGCAGCTAGAGGAAGGTCGCTCATCGCTTGAAAAAACGGTAAATTATGCTTTGAGCCTTCTCGATGAAGCGATTGCCGAACCACATTTGCCATGGCACATTGCCGATGCTGATATAGCTACATGGGCAGGCCGTGTGACCAAAGGCTCCGCTGTCGGTCTTAAAGCGAAACTGTTACACTATGTTGCTAGTCCTATATTTAATAATGCAACTCCATACTGCACGGAAGAACCACAAGATGCAGTAAATGAATTGCAAGTATGGTATGGCAACTATGACAGTCAACGTTGGCAAAACGTGATAGCTGCTTGCGAACAATTCATGCAACTCAATGCTCAAAATGGGAACTATTATCAGTTGGTGCAAGCAACGGCGCAAAACGAAGAAGCCTATCGATTGGCTTTCCGCACGGCATATCGTTCTAGAGGCGACCGTGAAAAACTAATTGAAGTGCGCGACCGGGTATACATGACCGAATGGGATCAGGCTCCAGCCAATGTTTGGCATGCTGGTGCATGTGCGGCCACTTTGGATTGGATGGAAATGTTTCCTTGGTCAGATGGTAAGAACTTTGATGGACAACAATACTATAATCAATCTCCCGCCGAGAAGGATATTTTTGTAGACCGTGATCCTCGCTTGTATGAAACGATGGTGGTACAAAAGCAAGATTATAAATTCCAGTACTATGGCTCAGGTAATCCGGTACAAATGTGGGAAGGCGGAGATTTTAAGGTAAGTGGAGGTGACTGGGCTTGTAAACCACATGGATTTCCTACCTATAAATTTGTGCTTGACTTAGGGTCTGATGACCAAGGTGGACAAGGTATAATCGATGATGAGCCAATGCAGGTCTCTTACTTGCGAATGGCCGAACTACACCTCATTTATGCTGAGGCTTTAGCCGAGGTGGGCCGCAATGCAGAAGCCCTGGCGCAAGTTAATATGGTACGTCGTCGCGTAGGGTTAGGCGACTTGGAAGTGAAAAATCCTTCATTGGCATTGACATCTAATAAAGAAAATCTGATTAATGAAATTCTCCGTGAGAGGGCTTGTGAACTAGGATTTGAGTGCGAAACGCGCTTTCATGATATGAATCGCCGTCTTTTAGTGGGCGATTTCAAGAAGCAGTTACGTGGGCTCAAAGTCTATCGATTGGACGAAAATGCTAATCGTGTGGAGAAGCCCTGGGATTCGACGAAGGAGTCTTTCCCTACAAAGTTCGAATATGTGCCTTATGAAATAACTGGCGCTAATCCACGCTTCGTATGGAAAAACCCCGAACGTTGGTCCAACAAATGGATTCTTGCACCATTGCCGCCCGATGAAATCAATAAGAACTATGGCTTAACTCAAAATCCGGGTTGGTATTAATTAAGAATCTAAATTCAAAGAATCAGTATGAAGAACTATAATATCATAAAGTCTACTTTAGTGGCATTGGGTATTGCCATTGTACCACATATCTTGGCACAAGACACATTGATTGATTACGAAACAGGAACTGTCGATCTGGGACTGGGCGTTAAGCAAAGCCAACTGCTCACTACAGCTTCTACATATACCGTCAGTGGCGAGGAGCTGAAGAAAACGGCTGCCCTGACATTGAAAGACGCTCTCTATGGCAAGTTGTTGGGGTTGACTGCCTTAAAAAAAGGAGGATCCTCTAGCGACTACGGATATGGAGCCACTATGAATGTGCGAGGTATTCAGTCGACTAGCGAAAACGGAGTCCTCATCTTGGTAGATGGCATTGAACGTTCTATTGACTATATGACTCTTGATGAGGTGGAGTCGGTGACAGTGTTAAAAGATGCTGCAGCAGTTGCGCTGTATGGATACGAAGGCGTCAACGGTGCTTTGTTGATAAAGACAAAACGAGGCACAGCCAATCAAAACAGGGTTACTGTATCCTACGACCATAAATTCACTTTTGATCCTAAAGTTACCGAATTTGTAGATGCTTACACCTATGCGCGTGCCGTCAATCAAGCGCGTGGTTATGATGGTTTGTCTGCCATGTACAATGACTACGAATTGAATGCATTTGCATTAGGGTTGGATCCTTATTATTATCCAAACGTAAATTGGAAAGATGAGGTATTCAAAGGTAAAGGCTCGGAAGACAAAGCTAATATATCACTGAATGGTGGCAATGACAAGGTACAGTATTTTGCCATGCTCGACTATACGGACAGTAGAGGGCTATTAAAAGGGACCGATCAAGAAAAGTATTCGTCACAACTCAAATTATCAAAAGCCAATATCCGTGCCAATCTGGACGTACAACTAACCAACTCGACAAGTATGCAAGTGAATGCCTCGGGTATTTTTGTTGAAACCAATCGCCCAGCAGGAGCTACCGCAAACGATCTCGCATGGATGCTGTACAACACACCTGCATCTGCATTCCCGATCCTCAATGATCCAACAAGTGAATTGGCTGCAATCTGGGGTGGAAACACAGCCTATGGTGTGAACAATCCAGTGGCAAAGATTCAAGCATCTGGTTTTCAGAAAAGTCATTCTCGTGAATTTCAAGGAGATGTTACACTGAAACAGAAATTCGATTTCTGGGTGGAAGGGTTGGAGCTGTCGGCACGTTTTGGCTATACCAACTTTGTAGAGATATATGAACAGAACTCTCTGGGTTATATGTATGGCTATCAGCGTTATGCTTTTGATAGTAATGGCATACCGATGAGTGTGACCAACTATACGGCTGGCGACAAAACCAATAATCTCAGCTACAGCTATTGGAACAATCAACATGTACGCTCATCTTATCTATCGTTGAGCGCCAATTATCAGACCACATTTACGGGCAATGATAACTTTATTGCATCTATGATTTGGCATCAAAAGCACCGTTCTTCTGATGGTCGCTACCAGACAATCAATCGGATGAACTATATCGCTTATTTGCATTATGATGTAAACCAGAAGTTCACTACCGATTTAGTATTGACGCTCAATGGTTCTAATCGTTCGTATCCACATAAATGGTCTTTTGCTCCTACATTATCGGTAGGCTATATCTTTAAGAATAATGCAGAAGCAGCGGGTATTAACATGGCCAAATTGCGTGCTTCAGGCGGGATGCAGCACACTGATTATGTACCCATCAATGGTATATGGCTTGAAAATTATAATGGCGGAGGTGGTGATTACTTCTTTGGAGCAGGTACAGGATCACAACAGTGGGGAACTTTTATCGGCTATATGCCCACATCCAACTTCAAGTTAGAGACTGCCTATAAAGCAAATGTCGGTATTGATATGAGATTATTCAGAAGTTTAGATCTCAATGTTGATGGTTACTATCAGCTTCGAGATAATATATTGCTTTCGGGCGATGGACTCAACTCGATGGTAGTGGGTATACCTTCATCCTATATCAATTGGGGAAAAGTAGCTAGCTACGGCGTAGAAGCAGGAGTGAACTGGGTGAAAAATGTAGCATCAAACTCTTCCATAAATATTGGCGCAAACGTTACTTGGGGCCGGAACAAGATTTTGCGTACAATAGAAAATGTGGCCTATGACTACCTGTCAGCTGTTGGTGGTCGTGTCAATCAGGCATGGGGCTTGCAAACCAATGGTTTCTTCGGGAGCATAGCAGATGTAAATTCATCGTTGCCACAAGAGTTTGATATTTGCAAACCAGGTGATATTAAGTATGTAGACTATAATAAAGATGGAAGCATCAATGAGAATGACCGTATAAAAATGGGTTATGACACGGCTTTCCCTGAGTTAAACTTCTCTCTCAATCTTGGTTTCCGTATCAAAGGGTTTGGTATAAATGCACAGCTACAAGGTGCGGCACACTATACACAATACTGTGGAGTGACAGGTGTATACACCCCACTGATTGATGGTGCTAATCTCTCGAAACACTATTATGAGAACTCATGGGGAGTAAGTGAGAATCCTACTTATCCACGCCTTACTACCAAAGCCAATAATAACAACTACCGTGAAAACGATTTGTGGTATAAGGATATAAACTTCCTGAAACTACGTAGCTGCGAGGCTTACTACTTCTTCCCCGAATCGGTTATCTCAAAGATAAAACTCTCTCAGCTCAAATTGTTCGTAAAAGGCGAAAATCTCTTTACACTGAGCAATATGAAAGAGATGGATCCGGAGAATATCGGCACGGTTTATCCTACTTTGAAAGGTGTCGCACTAGGCCTTTCATTCATGTTCTAACTTTTACTTAACTGACAGATATGAGACTATTAAATAAGATACTTACAGGTATGGCTGTGCTGGTGTTAGCGGCAAGTTGTGTCGATCTAAACTATACAGAAGTAACTACTAATGATGAGGATTGGATCTATAAAAGTCCTCTTTATGGTATCCAGCAGTTGGTGACTAGCGTCTATGCGCGCCTTCCCAATGGCTTCGACAAAAACTATGAAGGTGGAAGTGGATCTACTTTAGCTGCAGCTACTGATGAGGCTGATTGCGCCATCTCAACTTCTAGTGTTCACCGGTTTTATAATGGAGGGTGGAGCCCCAATAATCCCTTCTATTTTACTTGGGAGAATTCATACAAAGCGATAGCCGAAGCCAATACATTTTTGGAGAAACTCGATCAAATAGACCTTTCGGCCTATCAGCACAATAGTGACTATGAGGCGATGAAGACCAAATTTGAACTCTTCGAATACGAAGTACGTTTCTTGCGAGCTTACTTTTACTTCGAACTGGCGCGCACGTACGGGGATATACCATTTGCTTTGCGCTCATTAACCAATACGGAGGCCAACAACATCGTGCAGACACCTGCCATTGCCGTGTTCGATTGGGTTGCGAACGAGATGGACTTGATTGCTGGATACCTTCCTATCACTCATACTACAGAGCTAAGTAAGGAGATCGGACGTGCTACTCGACCTATGTGTTTGGCATTGAAAGCTCGCACGCTTCTCTATAAAGCATCACCACTATTTAATACGCTCAATCGTAAAGAGTGGTGGTTGGACGCAGCCCGCGCCAATTATGAAGTCATTCGCCGCTCTGCTGCATGGGGAATTAAACTTGATGAGTACAACAAAATATGGGGAGCTAGTAATGGGGATGGTGTAGAAGTGATTTTTGCTTCCAAACAAGGTTCGCTCAATAGCTGGGAGACCTATAATTATCCAGTGGGTGTAGAGAACGGTAATTCAGGAATGTGCCCTACACAAAGTCTGGTTGATGCGTACGAATATCAAGACGATTCACGCTCGTTTGGAGAGCGCTTCCCGAATAGCACTATCAATTTAATGACAGAGAGGCCTTATGATGGTATTGATCCACGATTCAATATGACCGTAGTGCGGAATGGTGATATGTGGCCCAATTACAATACACGTCCCATAGAGACGTTTGAAGGAGGTGTCAATGCTCAGCCTTTATTGAACGCAACACAAACAGGTTATTACCTGAAAAAGTACTGTGATGCAAACGTCAATATCTCTACTAACAATGCTACCACCACTCCACATGCTTGGATCATGATGCGTCTAGGCGAGTTTTATCTCAATTATGCCGAAGCGATGTATCGCTATTATGGAGATGCCGAAACAACAGGCGAATTTGAATTGAGCGCCAATGCTGCGATAAATGCGCTAAGAGATCGCGATGATGTACAAATGCCCCATTGGACAGGAACATCGGCTGACTGGGAGGCGCGTTATAAACGCGAACGAATGGTGGAACTAGCTTTTGAAAATCATCGCTTCTGGGACATACGTCGTTGGAGGGCTGGTGAAGAAGCATCTAGTGTCGGCTATGCCAAACTCACCAAAGAGTTCAATGGCACTGTAACGCTTACGCGCTACGATGCTCAACGCAGGTGGGACGATAAGTTCTATTTCTTCCCTATTCCTTTCAGCGAGTTAAACAAGAATCCTAACCTGCGCCAAAATGCGGGATGGAATTGATCCTAAAATCTGATAGAAATGAAACTAATCTATAAATCACTGCTGTTTACAGCTTTCAGTGCATCGCTGTTATTTAGTTTTTCTTCGTGCAAAGGTGAGCAAGAAGAAATGAATGCCACTACATCTATTGCTGCTATTTACCCCACTGTGGTGATGGAAGGCACAACGCTTCAAGTCACCGGATCGGGACTTGACAAAACGCTTCGCGTAATCTTTCCGGGAGAGAAAGCTGCTGAATATGTAGAGTCAAAAGGGGAGCAATTGTTATTGGTGAAAGTCCCTGCTGACATAAGCTCGGAAGAGGCTCCATTGGTCATTATCACACCAACAGGCGAAGTGGTGAGTCGACAAACGTTACGCAAGGCAGCCCCACGAATCAACTATTTTATTCCTGCCCAAGAAGTGGCAACCTATAATGAACTTTCAATCGTTGGCTATGACTTTCTTTTAGCCGAAGCGGTTCGTCTTGATAATGGTGAGAAGCAAATGCTTATCGAAGCGATGGATTTCCAACGCAAATCGAATACCGAAATAAAGATTAAGCTTCCAGCCGATGCACCTATAGGCAATACGGTAACCATATCAGCACTCTTTGCCCATCAAGTAGAGGTTGAGCTTGGTGTCATGTCTATCATTAAGGGCGAAGGTGGTGGTCACTGGGTAGAGTCAGAACAAGTCATATATAACGGTGAGCCCAAGAATATTGGTTCATGGGACAATCTGATGATTGCTAAGGAAAGTTTTGCTAAGGCAAAAGTGGATGATGTTATTCGAGTATATATAGATGAAGCAGGTGACTCACCACAAGGTGCACTAAAATCGCCTACAGGCAACTGGGATGGTTTGACAGACGAGCTGGGCTGCTTCGACATCACTCCAAGTGATATCGCTGCTGGTTATTATGATTGTGCAATAGCAAATCAAGAAGTGGTAGATAAACTGCTGAATCATGGCCTAGTCATTAGTGGGCAGAATTATACTGTAGTAAAAGTCTCTCTGTTTACATCAGTTTGGATTGAAGATAATACGGATGGTGACTCTACTGACCCTATTACAGAGCATACTATTATTTTGAACGATTTTGAGCAGATAGGCGACCATAACAGTAGCTGGGATCATAGCTGGACCGATTCTGAAGCGACTGAATTTATTGTTGATGAAAAGGGTAATACCTATATGTATATAGCAAAAGATCTCTCGGGTGATAGCTGGGTGATTAACTGTAATCACGTAGATAGGGGGGAAGTGAAGAATGTTGAGAACTACGAAATAAAACTTGATATAAAGATTGACGAAGGCGCTACTGGCCTCTCTTCGGCTACTATGCAGTTTGTAATTGCCGACAACTGGTGTTGGGTAGGTGAAAACTTCTTCCCCGAAACCACAGGAGGTAAATGGATTACTATTCGTTTCGATGCAGCCAATTGGTTGTCGGGCGACCTCACAATAGGTAATATCACATGTGGCTTGTTTGGTAAAGGCATTCCAGCAGGCATTAGTATAGATAACTTTAGACTTGATCCCAAATAATCTAATTATAATTTTTATTCACACTAACAATTAATGAGTATGAGAAAAACACATTTTTCTACGATGGCTGTAGCAGCAGTGCTTGCCACCTCTTGTAATGACAACGTTGATATGATGATTCAGAATCATCGAGTGGAAGCCCAAATATCGGCAAGTGTTCTAGGTAGAACTAGGGTACTTGATACAATATGGGAGGCTAATGACATGATCGGGGTTTTTGTGAAGTCACCTTCGTCAGAAGGCGTGTTTCGCAATGCCAACGTACCCTATTATACTCCTGATGCTTCTGGAGGATTCTTGGCCGTTTCAGAGAAAATCTATTTTCCACAGGATGATGAAGCGGTAGATTTTATGGCTTATTACCCCTATAGTAGCGACAATGTAAGTGAAGGTAAATATAGCTTTGATCTTGCAGCCAATATTCCTTTGTCTGAAAAGGATTTGATGTATGCCACTGTAGAAGGACACTCACAGCAGGATGGCACTGTTCCATTTCAATTCAGTCATATGTTGAGTAAAATAGAGGTGCAGCTGAAAAGCGATAGCAAGGTGTTGTCTGGAGCAGCGATCTCTATTAATAATCAGTGTGATTTAGGTGTTTTTGATGTTTTTGACGGATCTGTTGCTGCTTCTAGTCTAGCCACGTTCGACAACGAATTGTTTTTTGAGGAACGCGAAAGTGCCGGGCAATATCATGTGATAGTAATGCCTACTGATCAAACGCTGGGACGTGATATTATAATAGTAGTCGATGGTAAGACCTATACGACTCCACTTGATCCTACTTACACCTATGATTCAGGGCATAAATATAGCTTCACAATAACAATGAAAGGTATTGATAAAGACCCTGAAAATGTTGAAATAGTGATAACGCTGGATATTAATGACTGGATAGATGGTCCGGAGGTTTCTTTGGAAGGAAGTGAAAATATTCCAGATGTGACAGGGAAAAAAGAGAATATCCTTATTTCTAGTGCAGAGGTTTTATCAGACACTCCTTTGTTAGTCGCGGCTGACCAACTAGAAGGTCTTAGTATAGGTGATGTTATTTGCCTTTATTACCAAAAAGATTTAGATACAGAGGCTACGGTTAATATTAATATGCCAACTACTACACGCAGCATCAATTCGCGCAACTATACTTTGACCACAGGAACAACTGCAGGGCGTATTGGTGTTGCTATAGATGATGCCGAAACATTGGCCTTTTTTGCGGCGGGTATGAGCATTACAGGAGCAGATGTGACTTTGACTTGCCTTTCTATTTACTCTAACACATTGGGCGTAAATACTAGTGAAGATGGAGAACAAACTGATAGTACAGATGCGACCACAGATCCTCTTACTGCGAATACCATTATGCTTATTGATTTCGAACCTGGTGATGATCACGGTGCTAGTTGGGATAAGAGTTGGACTCTTGATACTGCTACTGTGCCAGAAGAAGAGGATGGCAATACCTATATGCGTTTGGTGGAATCCATTGCTGATGGATGGATTTTCAATTGCAATCATCAGACTATTCAAACGGTACATGGCATCGAGAATTATATGGTCAAATTTGACGTTCGTATTGATGCAGGTGTGACAGGCGCATCGGCTGCAGGAGGTCAATACGTCATTGCTGACAAGTGGTTGTGGGTAGGTGTTGGTTTTCTGCCTGAAACTACTAATGGCAAATGGATTACTGTGTCGCATAGAATATCAGAACTCAATGCAGACCTTATAGGCGATTTAAACTTTGTAGATGAGGAAAATGCAGTGCGTGGTAATGGTATTAGTGCTACAAATGTACCTGCCGGTATCAGTTTTGACAATTTACGTCTCGAACCTATCGAATAAAAAGGTTACGTATTGCTGACTTGTTTGGGAGGCCAGCAATACGAAATCCAACAAGCTATATTATATTTCATGTAAGGACATCACTCCTTCGACTACTTTTATATTTATGAAGAATCTATTTTTTTCTTTTTCACTGCTATTGAGCTTGCTTTTATTGGTTTCTTGTAAGGAGACTGACGAGATAACTATAACGGGGCAACCCATGCGTCTACAATCTATGTCTCCCGCTGTTGATAGTCAACTCTATCCCGGTAACATCATTGTCTCATTTGAGTTTGACCAACCTATTTGGCTCTCAGACAAGTCTAAGATTACTGTGAATGGTACTTCTACTATTTCGGTAGCTGCAGTAGGCAGTAAAGTGCTTGTCAATGTCGACGCAAGAGCTGGTCAATCATACCGCGTCATGCTTGCTAAGGAAAGTTTGCAGACTTTAGGGGGCATGGTATCAAGCGAAGACTATGTATTGACTTTTGAGGTGAGTGCAGCAATGGATAAGTCACCCGAAGCTGTGAATCTGATGAACTTCATGGAAGAAAACTTCGGAAAAAAAATGATATCGGGAGTTATGGCTAATGATTCATGGAATATAAATGGTGCTATATGGGTGTATCAGCAGACGGGTAAATGGCCTGCCATGAATGGCTTCGATTATATGCATTTACCCAACTCTGCTCCTGGTAGCTGGATTGACTATTCGGACATTGCGGTGGTGCAAGAGTGGTGGAACAACAATGGACTGGTGACAGGTATGTGGCACTGGGAGGTTCCGCTATACGAAGGTAGCTCCGATTATAATAGTAACCCCGATAAAACCAATTTTGATATAACCAAGGCTGTAACACCTGGTACGTATGAGTATGGAGTGGTGATGGCAGATATGAATAAAGTGGCCGACTATCTTTTGCTGTTGAAGCAAGCTAACATTCCTGTGCTATGGAGACCACTGCACGAAGCGGCGGGAGGATGGTTCTGGTGGGGAGCAAAAGATGCTGAATCTTGTAAAACTCTGTGGCGTATGATGTTCGATCTATTTAAAGAGAAAGGACTGAACAACTTGATTTGGGTGTGGACCTACGAGCCCGTTGGTGGAAACGATTGGTATCCGGGCGATGCCTATGTAGATGCAGTAGGTAGAGATAATTATAAGACCTATACGGAATCTATATTTGTAGATGAGTACGAGTTGATGAAGCGCTTATATCCCACGAAGCTCATTGCTCTGAGCGAGTGTGGTAGCGTATCGGATATAGGTGCGCAGTGGAATGCAGGTGCTTTGTGGTCATGGTTCATGACTTGGTATGATTATGACCGTACTTCCGATCCATCATCGGCGGAATTTCAGAAACCCGACCATATGCATGCCGATCAGTCATGGTGGATGCAAGCATTTAGCCATCCAGATGTAATTTCTAGAGAAGATATGCCGTCATTAAAATAATCTTTTGTATTATTGCAAAAAGTGTTGATTGCCGAATGAGAGTTGATTGTGATTCTTGTTCGGCTTTCATTTTAAATCTATTTAGCTGCTATGAAAAACGTTATTTATCTACTCTTTTTCTGGGTGATTGGGAGCTCTTTCTCTATATCTGCCCAATCTGCTCAATACCGAAACACTATTGACCTCAGTGGTGAATGGCAATTTGCTTTGGATTCTATGAATCAAGGAGTTTTGCAAGATTATCCTAATCATTTTTTGGATGATAAAGTGCTGCTGCCAGGAACAACCGACACCAACCGTAAAGGCAAGCCCAATACGAATAGAAATGAAACTACACAACTTTCGCGTTATTATACATACGTCGGACCAGCCTGGTATAGCAAGGAGGTGACTATTCCCAAAGATTGGAAAAACAGGAAAATCTCTCTTTTCTTGGAGCGCACACGCCCATCTACGCTATGGGTGGATGGCGTTTTAATCGATAGTTGTGCCTATCTTTCATCTCCACATCAGTATGATTTAAGTGAAGTACTCACGCCAGGCAAGCACCGCTTGACGCTTCGAGTGGATAATGGGGAAAGCATTCCGTCGCAGATACGGAGTAGTTCGCACGCCTGTACAGAATCCACACAAACCAACTGGAATGGTATTATCGGAAGACTAGAACTGCAAGCCACCAATTCGCTTTCTATCGAGGCTATTCGGCTTTACCCGATGGTGGAAGATCGTGCTGTGAAGGCTGTTATCACACTATCGCAAGAGCAGAAACTGAAAGGAAAGAGGTTGAGGCTTCAGGCCTCTGCTTTTAACACAGAGCAAATGCATGATGTAGAGCCTTTAGAAATCTCTCTTCAGAATGGACAACGTATTTATGAGGTAGTCTATCCTTTAACAGACTCCATAAAACTGTGGAGTGAATATGACCCTGCACTCTACCGCTTGACAGCTACAATCCCAGGTATAGATGAGGTAAGCGAAATCTTTGGTATGCGCCATTTTAGTGTCATCGATAAACAGTTTGCCATCAATGGGCAAACTACCTTCCTGCGTGGTAAGCACGATGCTTGTGTGTTTCCACTTACTGGACATACCGCTATGGACAAAGACGAGTGGCGACGCTATTTTCGCATCTGTAAAGAATATGGATTGAATCATTGCCGCTTTCATTCTTGGTGTCCACCCAAGGCTTGTTTTGAGGCAGCTGACTTAGAAGGCATCTATTTACAGCCCGAATTGCCTATATGGGGCGCATTCAGCAAGGATACGCCCGAATTGATGGACTTCCTAAAAGCCGATGGAGAACAATTGCTGAAGTCCTACAGTAATCACCCCTCTTTTGTGATGTTTGCCTTGGGCAATGAACTCTGGGGAGAAAAAGCATTGTTGGCTGAGTTTGTCGATCACTTTCGTGCTGTAGAGCCGCGGCATCATTATGCTTATGGATCTAATATCTATCTAGGGTGGGAGGGACATCTCCCTGGCGAAGATTTTTTGGTGACTTGTCGTGTAGGTGGTGGCGAAGGATATAGCACCCATGCACGCGCCTCTTTCTCGTTTGCCGATGCCGAAGAAGGTGGCTACCTCAATAATACTTATCCCAATACCAAGATGAACTTTGACAACGCATTGGTGCACTCCCCAGTCCCCGTGATAGGACACGAAACGGGGCAGTTCCAGATTTATCCCAACTATAAGGAGATGGACAAGTATACAGGTGTATTGGCGCCTTGGAATTTTGAGGAGTTTCAGCGTAGACTGCACGAGAAAGGTATGGGTGGCCAGGCTGAAGATTTCTTAAAAGCGTCGGGTGCATGGTCCGTGGAGCTATATCGTGCTGATATTGAGATGAACCTTCGCACTGCTAAGATGGCGGGATTCCAACTCCTCGATTTACAAGACTACCCTGGACAAGGCTCGGCCTATGTGGGAGTGCTCGATGCTTTTATGGATAGTAAAGACTTGATAGGACCTCAGGAATGGCGCCAGTTTTGTTCGGCTGTGGTACCACTGCTTACGATGTCGCGCTACTGCTGGAGCAGTAGAGATACGCTGCGTGTTGATGTGCAGTTGGCAAACTATGGTAATCAGTTTTTGGCGGGTAAGTTCATGAGATGGGCATTGCAAATAGATGATCGAACACTGAATGCAGGAGAACTAGTGATACCCAGCGGGCGCGGCTTGCTAGGTGTTGGCACTTTAGAACTGCCTTTGAGTGATGTCGAAGGAGCAACAAAAGCTATATTGACCCTGCAAGTCGAGGACACTGAATATACGAATAGTTATCCGCTCTGGATCTATCCCGAACAGATACAACCGCTATGGGGAGATGTTTACTTATCTTCCGAACTAGACGAAAAGACAATGGGTGCATTGGCTGCTGGCGGCCGCGTATTGTTAATCCCTCAAGCTGATAGTTGCAGGGATGTGACAATGGGGGCGCTCTTCCAAACTGACTATTGGAATTACCGAATGTTCAAGACGATATGCCAGAATGCCAACAAACCTGTCTCTCCTGGCACATTGGGTTTGTTGACTGATCCTCAGCATCCGATATTTGCGTCCTTCCCGACAGAATCTCACACCAACTGGCAATGGTATCCTTTATTGAAAGTCAGTTATCCGTTGATATTAGATGAGCTCTCAAATCAATATCTTCCTATCGTACAAATCATCGACAATGTGGAGCGCAATCATAAACTCGGTCTGATCTTCGAATTCAACATAGCTGGTGGTCGGTTGTTGGTTTGCATGGCCGATCTTTTACAAACTACAAATACTCCTGAGGGAAAGCAGTTGCTGTGCAGCCTTTTAGATTATATGAATTCCGCTGCATTTCATCCAACCTGCAATATGGATAAAGATCAACTAGAACATCTCTTTTTACCTGCCGTTCGGCAAGAAGAGATAAAGACTTTACACAACATTTCTTACGACTGAGAACTAGCTTTGTAGACCGTGGTGAGCAGCGCTACTTGTCCGGGTACATGGTGCTATTCACCACGGTGCGTAAGGCTGTATACTAAAGTGCGTGGCCGCTCTAAGTAACTGTGAGCTGTATGGAGGCTATTTTTGATAGTTTATAGGACATTTATGGCAAATCGCTTAAATATCGACATATATGCCTATATTTTAGTTTATCTTAGTGAAATACATACTTCAAAATGCTTTAAGTTGATACAAAAATCAATATCTTTGCGACTGATAATTATCTATATTACATATGAAACTTGATTTATTGACGGCCATATCTCCTATTGATGGTCGCTACAGAGGTAAAACAGAGGCTTTGGCAGCCTATTTCTCTGAATTCGCACTCATAAAATATCGCGTACAAGTAGAAATAGAGTATTTTATCGCATTGTGTGAACTTCCACTACCGCAGCTTGCAAATATTGACCATTCATTATTTGAGAAGCTACGTTCTATATATGCCAATTTTTCGGAAAATGATGCCCAACGCATCAAGGATATCGAAGGTGTGACCAATCATGACGTGAAAGCGGTTGAATACTTCATTAAAGAAGAATTCGATAAAATCGGCGGATTGGATGATTACAAAGAGTTTATCCACTTCGGTCTGACTTCTCAGGATATCAACAATACTTCTATCCCGCTATCGGTAAAAGAAGCATTGGAACAGGTGTATTATCCATTGTTGGAAGAGCTGATCGCTCAGCTGAAAACTTATGCTGACGACTGGGCTGAAATACCTATGTTGGCAAAGACACATGGACAACCTGCATCCCCAACCCGTCTGGGTAAGGAGATCATGGTGTTTGTATATCGTTTGCAGTGTCAACTAGATAACTTGCGACTATGCAAACTTACAGCCAAATTTGGTGGCGCTACGGGTAACTTTAATGCACATCATGTGGCATATCCACAGTATGACTGGAAACAATTTGGTAATGCTTTTGTTGAGAATAAACTAGGCTTGGTGCGCGAGACCTATACTACGCAGATTTCAAATTACGATACACTCTCGGCGGTGTTTGATGCGATGAAACGTATCAATACCATCATGATAGATATGAACCGTGACTTTTGGCAGTATATCTCTATGGAATACTTCAAGCAAAAGATCAAAGCGGGCGAGGTGGGATCGAGTGCAATGCCGCACAAGGTGAACCCTATCGATTTTGAAAATGCGGAAGGTAATCTAGGTATTGCCAGCGCTATCTTGGAGCATTTGGCTGTGAAATTGCCCATCTCGCGTTTGCAGCGCGACTTGACCGACTCGACGGTACTCCGCAACGTAGGTGTGCCTTTCGGACATATCGTGATTGCCATGCAAAGCTCATTGAAAGGTCTGCGTAAGCTGCTGATAAACGAAGCGGCAATTGCTGGCGACTTGGATGATTGCTGGAGTGTGGTGGCTGAGGCTATCCAGACTATTCTGCGTCGCGAAGCTTATCCAAAACCCTATGAAGCGTTGAAGGCTTTGACACGTACCAATAAGGCTATCACTGAAGCGTCGATAAAAGAATTTATTGAAGAGCTGAACGTGAGTGAAGAAGTGAAACAAGAACTAAGACTGATTACACCGCACAACTATACCGGGGTGTAAATCCTGCTTGGATAAGAGGAAACATATTTAAAAATATATTTGCGTATAATAAATCAGGCCGTGAGGCCCAAGTTTAATTTTATAAGAAAAGAATAATGAGCACAGAAAATGATGATTGGCGCTACAACTCAGACGAGGAACGCCCAGGAGCAGGCCGTGATGGCAACAGATCGTATAACAGAGAAGGTGGATATAACCGTCCATCGTACAACCGCGAAGGCGGTGACAGACCCTCTTACAACCGTGAAGGTGGTGATCGTCCCTACCGCCCACGTTTTAACCCTAACAGTGACCGTCCACAACGCCCTCGCTATAATAGCAATGATGGCGGCGACCGTCCACGCTACAACAATGATGGCGGTGGTGATCGTCCATACACTCCACGTCCACGCTATAACAATGGTGAAGGTGGCGACCGTCCTTATACTCCACGTCCACGCTACAACAACGAAGGTGGTGAGGGCAATAGCTATAACCGTCCGCAACGTCCACGTTTTAACAATGGTGGTGGTGCTGGTGGTGATCGTCCATACACTCCACGCCCACGCTATAACAATGGCGAAGGTGGTGACCGCCCTTACACTCCACGTCCACGCTATAACAATGGCGAAGGTGGCGAAGGTGGCAACCGTCCTTACACTCCACGTCCACGCTATAATAACAATGGTGGTGGCGGCTATAACAGCGGTGGTGGCTATAATAATGGTGGCGGCTACAACCGTGGCTACAACAATGGCGGTGGCAACCGTCCATACAGCAACCGACCACAGCGTCGCTCGGCTGACTATGATCCCAATGCGAAATATAGCAAGAAGAAACAAATAGAATATAAGGAACAATTCGTTGATCCCAATGAACCAATCCGTTTGAACAAGTTCTTGGCTAACGCTGGAGTTTGCTCTCGTCGTGAGGCTGATGAATTTATCACAGCAGGTGTAGTGACCGTAAATGGTGAAGTGGTGACAGAATTGGGTACTAAGATCAAACGCTCTGACGAAGTGAAGTTCCACGAACAAAACGTGAGCATTGAGCGCAAGATTTATGTATTGCTCAATAAACCCAAAGATTGTGTGACTACATCGGATGATCCACAGGCACGTAAGACGGTGATGGACCTTGTAAAAGGTGCTTGCACGGAGCGTATATACCCTGTAGGTCGTCTGGATAGAAATACTACGGGTGTATTGCTGTTGACCAATGACGGTGATTTGGCTTCTAAGCTAACTCATCCTAAGTACTTGAAGAAGAAAATCTATCATGTACATTTGGACAAGAATCTTACTAAAGCTGACTTGGAGCAAATCGCTGCTGGTGTTCAGTTGGAAGATGGTGAGATTCATGCAGATGCAATCAGCTATATAGATGATAGAAAAGACGAGGTGGGCATTGAAATCCACTCGGGCAAAAACCGTATAGTACGTCGTATCTTCGAATCGTTGGGCTACAAGGTGACCAAACTAGACCGCGTCTTCTTTGCCGGATTGACAAAGAAAGGTCTACGAAGAGGTGACTGGCGTTACTTGACCGAGCCAGAAGTAAACTTCTTACGTATGGGTTCGTTTGAATAATGAAAGAGAGAATATAACATATAAGATATAAAGGACAGCAGGTAGATACACTTATAATAAAGGTGTAGTCCTACCTGCTGACTTTTAATACCCTTCTATAGTAAAAATATACACGATATTTATGGAAAAAATAAGCAGAACAAAGATTGTTGATCTGTTGAAGCGTGAAGATTTTGGCGCTATGGTCAACGTAAAAGGTTGGGTTCGTACCCGTAGAGGCAGTAAGCAGGTTAGCTTTGTGGCATTGAATGATGGTTCTACTATTAATAATGTGCAGATTGTGATTGACCTTGCCAACTTTGACGAAGAGATGTTGAAGCAGATTACTACTGGCGCTTGTATCAGCGTGAATGGTAAGATGGTAGAATCGGTAGGCTCGGGGCAGAAAGTGGAGTTGCAAGCTGTCGAAATAGAAATTCTTGGTGCTTGTGACAATACATACCCTTTGCAGAAGAAAGGTCACTCGCTGGAATTTCTTCGGGAAATAGCTCACTTGCGTCCACGTACCAATACCTTTGGTGCAGTGTTCCGCATTCGTCATCATATGGCTATGGCTGTGCACCAGTTCTTCCATAAGAAAGGCTTCTTCTACTTCCATACACCTATCATCACGGCTTCTGATTGTGAAGGTGCCGGACAGATGTTCCAGGTGACTACCTTGAACTTGTATGATTTGAAGAAGGATGAAGAGGGTTCGATCATCTATAAGGATGACTTCTTTGGCAAACAGGCTAGTTTGACAGTTTCGGGGCAGCTCGAAGGTGAGTTGGCTGCTACGGCACTTGGTGCCATATATACTTTTGGTCCTACATTCCGTGCGGAAAACTCGAACACGCCACGCCATTTGGCTGAATTCTGGATGATAGAACCAGAAGTGGCTTTCAATGACATTACGGACAATATGGATCTGGCCGAAGAGTTCATCAAGTATTGTGTGCAATGGGCTTTGGATAACTGTATGGATGATATCAAATTCTTGAACGATATGTTCGACAAGGGTTTGATTGAACGTCTGCATAGCGTGTTGGGCGAAGACTTTGTACGTCTGCCTTATACAGAAGGTATCAAGATATTGGAGCAAGCCGTGTTGGATGGTCGTAAGTTCGAATTCCCTATCTATTGGGGTGTGGACTTGGCTTCTGAGCATGAACGCTACTTAGTTGAAGAGCATTTCAAACGTCCGGTGATCTTGACTGACTATCCAAAAGAGATTAAGGCATTCTATATGAAGCAAAACGAAGACGGTAAAACGGTTCGTGCTATGGATGTTCTCTTCCCGAAAATCGGTGAAATTATCGGCGGTTCTGAGCGTGAGGCTGACTATAATAAACTTGTGACTCGCATCGAAGAAATGCAGATTCCTATGAAGGATATGTGGTGGTATCTGGATACGCGCAAGTTTGGTACATGTCCACACGCTGGGTTCGGTCTTGGCTTTGAGCGTCTGTTGCTCTTCGTGACAGGTATGGCTAACATCCGCGATGTGATACCATTCCCGCGTACGCCCGATAACGCAGAATTCTAATCGGATATCTCCATGTCTGCCTTGCTGGCAGACATGGATGTAAATATAAAGTTAATGAAGAGAGCGCCCGCTTGTTGGGTGCTCTCTTTTTCAATTGCTAAATCTCTTTAACCCTTATGTCATTTAGTGCTAAGTATCAATAGGATAAAAGAAAAAAAAACTGAAATAGTTTGTCGTTTCGTGCGAAATGAGTAATTTTGCAAGCCGATTATTATCTGAATAAGATAAGAGATTCATTCAGAGTGGGTTAGTATTCCTTTGTCCGGGGAGGCCTGAGCCATGATGAATAAAAAATTTTAGTAGTAACAATAAAAACAAAATTAAGAGTGGATACTTTAAGTTACAAGACCATTTCTGCAAACCAAGCAACAGTGACCAAAGAATGGGTAGTTGTTGATGCTGCCGGCCAAACATTGGGTCGCCTAGGTGCTAAAGTTGCGAAACTTTTGAGAGGTAAGTACAAACCTAACTTCACCCCTCACGTTGATTGTGGTGATAATGTGATTATTATCAACGCAGATAAAGTAGTATTAACTGGAAACAAATGGAATGACCGTGTATATCTTTCATATACTGGCTATCCTGGTGGACAGAGAGCAATTACTCCTGCTCGTTTGATCGCTAAGCCTAATGGCGAAGATAAATTGTTGAGAAAAGTAGTAAAGGGTATGCTTCCTAAGAACAGACTTGGTGCTAAATTGCTTTCTAATCTGTACGTTTACGCTGGTAGCGAACATAAGCATGAGGCTCAAAGCCCTAAAACAATTGATATAAACTTACTTAAATAATATATAGATGGAAGTAATTAACGCATTAGGCAGACGTAAACGTGCAATTGCACGTATCTTCGTAACAGAAGGTACAGGTAAGATTACGATTAACAAACGCGACCTTGAAACCTATTTCCCATCATCTATTCTTCAGTATGTTGTAAAACAACCATTGACTAAACTTGGTGTTGCTGAAAAATATGATATCAAAGTAAATCTTTGTGGTGGTGGTTTCACTGGCCAGTCTCAAGCTCTTCGCTTGGCTATTGCTCGTGCATTGGTTAAGATGAACGCTGAAGACAAAGCTGCTCTTCGTGCTGAAGGCTTCATGACACGTGATCCACGTTCTGTAGAACGTAAGAAACCGGGTCAACCTAAAGCTCGTAGAAGATTCCAGTTCAGCAAACGTTAATATGCTGTTCTACGAATCTGCTGTTTAGTATCTAAACTACTGGGACTCTTCTATACATTATTATATAAGGCTACCCAGCGGTTGGTTTAGAATGAAAACAAAAAAGAAAGTAAACAAATTAAAAGAAGAAAAGAATGTCAAGAACAAATTTTGATACATTATTGGAAGCCGGATGTCACTTCGGACACCTTAAAAGAAAGTGGAATCCTGCAATGGCTCCTTATATCTTCATGGAACGTAATGGTATTCATATCATCGACCTCCATAAGACCGTTGCTAAAATTGACGAAGCTGCTGAAGCTTTGAAGCAAATCGCTAAATCGGGTAAAAAAATCCTTTTTGTTGCTACTAAAAAACAAGCGAAACAAGTGGTAGCCGAAAAAGCGCAATCGGTAAACATGCCTTATGTTATCGAACGCTGGCCAGGTGGTATGTTGACTAACTTCCCTACAATCCGTAAAGCGGTGAAGAAGATGGCAACTATCGACAAACTGACTAATGACGGTACTTACTCAAACTTGTCAAAACGCGAAGTCCTTCAGATCTCTCGTCAACGTGCTAAGTTGGACAAGACTTTGGGCTCAATCGCTGACCTAACTCGTCTTCCTTCGGCTCTTTTCGTGGTTGACGTGATGAAAGAACACATCGCTGTTCGCGAAGCTAACCGTCTAGGTATACCTGTATTCGCTATCGTTGATACAAACTCTGATCCTTCAAATATTGATTTTGTAATCCCAGCTAATGACGATGCTACAAAATCTATCGAAGTAATCCTTGACGCTTGTTGCGCTGCTATGACTGAAGGTCTAGAAGAACGCAAAGCTGAAAAGATCGATATGGAGGCTGCAGGCGAAGCTTCTGCTACTAAAGGCAAGAAGAGATCTGCAAAAGCTCGTATGGACAAATCAGACGAGGAAGCTATCAACGCTGCTAAAGCAGCTGCCTTCATCAAAGAAGACGACGAAGCTTAATCAAGCATATATTTAAGTAGTCAAGTAATAGTTAAGTAGTCGCGACTGTGCGAATACACTTGTTGTAGCCAATAAACTTGCTTGACTACTTAACTATTATATATTGGCTACTTATTTTTTTATATATAAACGAATTAAAAATAGAATACTATGGCTGTAACAATGGCTGATATTACCAAACTCCGCAAATTGACTGGAGCAGGTATGATGGATTGCAAGAATGCATTGAACGATGCAGAAGGTGATTTTGACAAAGCAGTGAAGATTATTCGCGAAAAAGGACAAGCAGTTGCTGCTAAACGTTCTGACCGTGAAGCTTCTGAAGGTTGTGTTTTGGTAAAAGTTGATGGCGGCTTTGGCGCTGTTATCGCTTTGAAATGCGAAACTGACTTCGTTGCTAAGAATGAGGATTTCGTGAAATTGACTCAAGATATTTTGGATGCTGCCGTAGCTAACAGATGTAAGACAATCGAAGAGGTTAACGCTCTTCCATTAGGTGACATCACTGTAGCGCAAGCTGTAATCGATAGAAGTGGTATCACTGGCGAGAAAATGGAGCTTGATGGCTACACAACTCTTGAAGGTGCTTCTGTAGCTTCATACAACCACCAAAACAAAAACTTCCTTTGTACAATGGTAGCATTGAACGAAGTGGTTGACGCTCATGTTGGTCGTGACATCGCTATGCAAGTAGCTGCGATGAACCCAGTAGCTGTAAACGAAGCAGGTGTTCCTGATGCTGTGAAAGAAGCTGAAATGCAAGTAGCTATCGATAAGACTAAATTGGAGCAAATCCAAAAAGCTGTTGAAGTGGCTCTGAAGAAAGCTGGTTTCAATCTTTACATCGCTGAAAACGAAGAACACCTTAATGAAGGTATCATGAAGGGTTCTATCACTGAAGAGCAAGCTGAAGAAATTCGCCAATTGAAGCAAAAAGTTGCTGACGAAAAAGCTGCTAACATGCCAGAAGCTATGATCGAAAAGATCGCTCAAGGTCGTCTTAACAAGTTCTATAAAGAATCTTGCTTGTTGAACCAAGAGTTTATCCAAGATGGTAGCAAGACTGTTGCTGAATACTTGAAATCAATCAACAAGGATTTGACTGTAACAGGTTTCTGCCGTTTGACATTGCGTGCTGAATAATCTTATCTTACGATAGATTGAAATAATATAAAGAAAGCCGTCAGAACTAAATCTGACGGCTTTTTCTGTTGCTAGATAGAGCTAGATCAACCTCCTACGGGTTTGGTTCTAGAATATCCTTCTTTTTTCAATAATTCTATTATCTTTACCTTGAAGTCACCTTGCACGATAATTTCTGCGTCTTTGGCCGAGCCGCCTACACCGCATTTGCTCTTTAGCAATTTACCCAACGCCTTGAGGTCATCATCACTGCCAATAAAACCTGTGATTAAAGTGACAACCTTGCCTCCACGGTTCTTTCTATCTAGCTGAACACGTAGATTTTGTTGATCTTTTGGTAGAGTTTCGACATCGTCATTGTCCTCTACGTCATATTTATAGTCCGGATTAGTGGAATAAACAACGTTCAACCGGTCTTTCCAATCATTTTTATTCATATTTTTGTTTAGTTTATTATAGTCAAAGTTATAGTTTTGCTGAAATATATCCAACATATTTCTCGATATATACCTTTTTATTAAGAATCTTATGAAAAAATCAAACGTATATTTATATATTCTATGGGTTATTATGCTCATATTTCTACCTTGCTCTATAAGTGCTCAGAATTTTAGGGGTAAAGTCATAGATCATCAGAATAAACCTGTACCATTTGCGGCAATTTATGTTCGTGAGTTGATGAGAGGCTTTACAGCAGATGAAAATGGCAATTTTCATGCTCCACTGGAAATAGGAGAATATAGCTGCGAGATTTCTTCTATGGGTTATAAACCTAAAATCCTGAATATTCAAATCACGAACCAAACACACCATCATGAAATACTTCTTGAAGAGCAAATCTATACTTTAAAAGAGGTAAATATCAGTAAAAAAGCCGAAGATCCGGCCTATGCGGTGATGCGCAATACTATTGCGTCAGCACCTTTCAATTTGAATCGTATTGATGGATACAAAGCTGAAATGTATCTGAAGGGGAGTGGTAAGATGGAAAAGATTCCTGGTATACTCAAGATCAACAAGGGGATTCGTGAAGATGCGCGCAAATATATGAACAAACTCTTTCTATTGGAAGAACAGCGAGAGATTGTTTTTAGGGCTCCTGACCATTGGGAAGCCAATGTGATAGCTTATAGTAATACTTTTCCTGATGAGGTGCGGGTCGAAATAGGTTTATCGATGATTAATTTATATAAACCTGAACTTTTTGGACGGATATCTCCAGTCAACCCTTCGGCGTTTTCCTATTACAAGTTCAAATTGGATGGCTGTTATGTCGAAGGTGATAAGTTGATAAACAAGATTAAGGTCATACCAAGAAATGAAAATCCGCAGCTTTTTTCTGGGTACATTTATGTTGTGGAAAATAGCTGGTGTATATCTGCAGCCCAACTGAATATGGAGATAAGTGGGGTGACGATGGATGTTCAAGTGATTTGTAGCGAGATACTGCCGCATGTGTATCTCCCCACTTCAATTACTGCCGAAAATAAATTTGATGTAATGGGGTTTGAGGGGGAAGCATCTTACTTGGCCTCTGTACAGTATCTGGATATTGACATTGCAGAGCAAAATTCCACTTCGAATAATTTGATTATCTTTGCGGAATCACAACTGCCAAAAGCAGATCGTAAACAAAGAAAGCGCTTGGCTAAAATTGAAAAATTATCTGCTAAAGATGATTTGACAATGCATGACGCTTATCGCTTATATAAACTGCGCGAAGAAGTGGCTTTGGCTAATGATACATTGCGTACCAATCATCGATTTGAGCGAGTAGCTATCTCGCGTAGTGATAATATCACGACAGACTCTTTGGCTAATAAACGGGATTCGCTGTATTGGACCAGTGTTCGTAGTATACAATTAAAGCCAGAAGAACTTGAAAGCTATGCATTCCGTAAAGAATTAGATGATGTAGTGGATACTTTGACCTCTAAGGTGTCGCGCTACAAACCAATTTATGGGACAATACTGAAAACTTTGATTATCGGTAATCGTTTTAATTTCAAAGACGATAAGATCTGGTTGCAGTTTTATGATATTCTGTCGTATATTCCAGATGACAACTTTGTAGACGGTGAATGGGTTGGGGCGAAATTTGATTTAGGATTCAAGTTGTCAGATAAGATTTCGTTGGTATTGATGCCATCGCTCTATTATACTACTAAGCGAAAGGCAATTACTGGCGAAGAAGCTATACAGCTAAACTATGCGCCTCGAAGGTTGGGACAATTCAAGATTGCTGTGGGTTCGACATCTGCTGACTATAATGGTACTTGCGGAGAGGCGCGTCTGATCAACTCGCTAGCTTCTTCCTTCTTTGGGCGCAATGATTTGAAACTGTATGATAAGCGCTATCTAACGATAAGCAATCAGATAGAGTTGACTAATAGTCTTCTTTTCTCAGCAGAATTGACTTGGCAAAAGCGAAAAATGTTGGAGAATTTGGAGCATAAAGGTTGGTTTGGTACTAAAGCGCGACCGAACTACCCTTATGTGTCTACTTTTTCACCAATGCCTTCTAATGAACTGCTTCGTATGACACTTGGCTTGGAATGGACTCCTGCACATTACTATCGTATGAAGGATAATAAGAAGGTATATGAACCATCAATTTATCCTACTTTTGCTTTGCAATATCAAAAAGCTTTTCCATTACACCGTGCTGCAGTTTCTCCCTCTTTTCAGATGGCTTCTTTCTCTGCATGGCAGAAGATTGGCTTCGGCATGTTCAACGAGATTTATTGGAGTGTCAATGCGGGTACATTCTGGGATAAAAAGGATATTCAGTTTCCTGATTTTATGCATTTCGAGATGACCGGGTTGCCTGTGACGGAATATAGTTTTGATAATAGTTTCTCTTTGATGGGCAACTATGCCTATGCCAATGATACACGTTGGGTGCAGGCTCATTTCTCATGGTATACTCCCTATTTAGCACTAAAGTATATCCCTTTTCTTAAAAGGCAGTTGTTTGATGAAGCGTTACATTTTCGGACAGTGGCAGTCCAACATTTCAAGCCTTATTCTGAGTTGGGCTATTCGGTGGGATTTAGTAAAGTCATTCGTGTCGGGGTATTTGTTGGATTCAAGTCATTTAATTACGATCGGGTCGGAGTTTCTGTTAGTCTACCTATTCTGGATGTCATTGAACACGTATCTAAGTAGTCTAAAATTACTATTTCTATAACCGCTAAACATTGTGTATTAGATAAAATGGTTTACTTTTGTGAAACAATAAGCTAAGCATATAAAAAAAGTGTGTATATATGGAGCAACCTTTACAGCCTAAAGACTATCAAAAAGTACCGGAGCCAACCTTGAGAAGGCTACCTTGGTATCTATCCAACGTCAAGCTGTTGAAGCAAAGAGGAGAGCATTTTGTGTCTTCCACGCAAATATCAAAAGAAATCAATATTGATGCTTCGCAAATTGCTAAAGATTTGTCGTACGTCAATATTAGCGGTCGTACCCGTGTGGGCTACGAGGTAGACACTTTGATTGATGTGCTGGAGAGCTTCTTGGGTTTTACCAATATACATAAGGCGTTTTTGTTTGGGGTAGGTAGTCTGGGTGGTGCTTTACTGCAAGATTCGGGTTTGAAACATTTTGGACTGGAAATTGTCGCTGCCTTTGATATTGATCCTGCACTTGTAGGTACTACTTTAAACGGGATTCCTATTTATCATTCCGATGAGTTTGTAGATAAGATGAATGAGTATGATGTGCAGATTGGTGTTCTTACTGTTCCCATCGAAATTGCTCAATCGGTGACTGACATGATGGTGGCTGGAGGACTTAATGCCGTGTGGAATTTTACACCATTTCGTATTCGTGTCCCAGAGCATATTGTGGTACAGAATACTTCTCTTTATGCCCATTTGGCAGTTATGTTTAATAGATTAAACTTCAATAAGATAAAATAATGAAAATCATTGCTGTAGGAATGAACTATGACCAACACAATAAAGAGTTGGGCCATACGTTAGTGAATAAAGAGCCAGTTATCTTTTTGAAGCCTGATTCGGCATTGCTGAAGGACGGAAAGCCTTTCTTTATTCCAGATTTTTCGAAACGTGTAGACTACGAGACTGAATTGGTGGTACGTATCTGTCGATTGGGTAAGAATATCGCACCTCGTTTTGCGCACCGCTATTATGATGCTGTAACAGTTGGTATAGACTTTACGGCACGCGATTTGCAGAGTGAATATCGCGAGAAAGGTTTACCTTGGGAACTATGTAAAGGTTTCGATAATTCTGCGGCGATTGGTGCATTTGTACCTATGGATCGTTTTGCTGATATTCAAAACTTGCAATTTAGTCTCGAAATAGATGGTAAAGAGGTACAGCATGGCAACACTGCTGATATGCTTTTCAAAGTAGATGAGATTATCGCCTATGTAAGTCAGTTTATGACGTTAAAGATTGGTGATTTGATTTATACGGGTACACCTGTTGGTGTAGGGCCTGTATCTATAGACCAACATCTGCAAGGATTTCTGGAAGGAGAGAAACTTCTCGATTTTTATATTCGCTGACTAGGTGCGTTTGTGTTTCAACTGTGACAACAACGCTGCTACTTTAGCGTGACATACGGTTTGAATATATATGACGCACAAGTTACATACATTATTAGTCTTATTTCTGTTTGCCTTGCTTTCGGCAAATGCACAACAACAATTCATTACGCTCGAGTGGGATGACCTACCGGCGGTAGAACTGTTGCCACAAGTCTTCGAAGAAATTCCACTGTCTGCCGATTATGAAAACTACCAATATGATGTGCGTCTGGAGTTTCCCGAATATCAAAAGCTCACGATAGAGGAGGCTGATAAACTACGCTCGGAAGGTATTGATTTGCCCCTATTTCCTGAAATCACAACACGAATCACTGTTGTGGGTGGATCGCCTAAACTGCAAGTCAGTTTCATCCCTTTAGTACAGCGTCAGTATTTATATCATCGTATTAATTCATTTAAGCTGTCTCTTGTAGTCACTCCGCGTACCACAACTTTTACTCGTAGTGCATATAGCGAAACTTTGACTAATTCCATCTTGTCAAAAGGCAAGATAGTGAAGATCCGTGTCCCAGATTCGGGTGTATATCAGATTACTCATGCTGAACTTCGACGTATGGGTTTTACCAATCCTGAGTCTGTGTCATTATATGGTTATGGCGGATATCTGTTATCAAACTCCTTCGCGGATCATCCAGCGCATGATCTTCCTGAAATACCTTTGCTACGTACAAGCAACGCTGTACTATTTTATGCCAGAGGTCCTTTGTATTGGACCTGGAATATATCAACATCAGCCTATACACGCGTGCAAAATTGTTATTCTGATTATGGCTACTATTTCCTTGTCGATAATGGCGAAACTCCCATAACGTTTCCTGTTGATGATGATATTGTCGCAACAGCTGATAATGTACTTACTGCCTTTGATGCTTACTCACTTTATGAGCGTGATGTGTATAATTGGCTTAAAAGTGGACGCGAAATGTATGACAGCTATGATTATGCTAACGGTAATACACAAGATTATTCTTTTCGACTTACTGATATTGCTGATGAGACAGCCCGTGTGACTGTGGCATTCTCGGCTCGTTCAATCTCTGCTTCTACCACTATATCTGTTTCTGCTAACGGAACAACCCTTGGTAGCCGCAGTATTCCTTCTACCGGGAATGATTACTATGTTAAAGCTGCAGAAGGAGTAGGCACTTTTGTGTGGAGTGGTGATAAAATAGAAAATACTACTGTTCGAGTAGTGCACAACCGTTCTAATGGAATTTCGGGAAGACTTAATTATATCGCTGTCAATTACCAGCAATATCTGCGTCTGCGCAATGGCTATTTGGCTTTCCGCTCTCAAGCCTCTGTTGGCCAGGCCACAACTTTCACGCTAACTGGCGCCAATGCTTCCACCTTGATTTGGGATGTAACCACACCAGGTGAATATAAGCAGATAATTGGTGAACTAGACGGAGATATCTATACCTTTACGATTCCAGCGTCATCAAGCTTGCGTGAGTTTGTTGCGGTAAATTCTACAGCAACCTTTAGCTCAGTAGAGAATATGGGATCTGTTAATAATCAAAATTTGCGTGCATTAGAAACCACTGACTTTGTTATTATTGTCCCGGATCGAGCAGGGCTTATTGCACAAGCAGAACGTTTGGCTCAGGCTCATCGTACTCATGACTCCCTTCGTGTGACAGTTATCACTGCTCCTCAGATTTATAATGAATTCTCGTCAGGTACACCCGATGCTACCGCTTATCGTCGTTTGATGAAAATGTTATATGACTGTGCCACTATCGAAGCTGATTTGCCGAAGTATCTATTGCTTTTTGGTGATTGCGCCTACGATAATCGTATGCTATCTAGTGCTTGGCAAGGTAACAATCCTGCAGATTTTCTTCTGTCTTATCAAGTTCCGTCTTCATTAGATGAGAAAACATCTTATCTACTTGATGATTATTTTGGTTTCTTGGACGATCATGAAGGGGTGGCTTTGGCTACGGATAAACTGGATATAGGCATAGGGCGTTTTCCGGTGCGTACCGCCGAAGAAGCAAAGATTGTAGTAGATAAGAATATCGCTTATATGGAAAACAAGCATGCAGGTACTTGGAAACGTACAGTTTGTTTTGTGGCAGATGATGCAGAGGGGAATAATAGCGATAATGCTTTTATGCAACACGCTATTGATTTGGCAGATAGTGTACAGCTCTATTCACCTTATGTTCGTGCTGAGCGAATTTTGGCTGATGCTTACAAACGAGAGGCCTCCTCTACTGGCTATACCTATCCGGATGCTACCCGAAGATTGATGCAGCTTTTTGATCAAGGTATGCTGATGGTCAACTACACAGGACATAGCGGCACTATATCTTGGTCCGAAGAACAATTACTCACTACCGACAATATCAATAAGATGAACTGTGCGAACTTACCTGTATGGTTTACTGCTTCATGTGAATTTACACGCTTCGACGATGCTGCTACATCGGCAGGTGAAATGGCTTTTCTACATCCCAAGGGCGGCGCTATTGCTCTATTCTCAACGGCTCGTGTGGTGTATGATACACAAAACTATCACTTTCATCGCGCAGTGATTAATGCTATGTTCAAGCAACCGATAGGAACCCGCCTGCGTTTGGGTGATATTTATAAACGTGCTAAACAAGGTACACGCTATTTACAAAGCGATGCTAACAAACTGAATTTTAATTTGACAGGTAATCCCGCTTTATTACTCACCATACCTGAGTATCAGATTAAGGTGGATGAAATCACTGGCTTGGTAGATAATTCTAACTTACCTACTATGCAAGCGGGCTCTAAAGTTACTGTTCGTGGTCGTGTTGTAGATGGCGATGGAACATTGGTCGATGATTTTGATGGTACAGTCCATCCTCTTATTCTAGACAATCGTGAACGTGTATATACACTCGATAATGTGGGCGAAGGCGCTGTCTTTTATGATGACCATGTGCGCACTCTGTTTTCGGGGATGGATTCTATCAAAGGAGGTAGCTTTGAATTTACATTTCCTGTACCCTTAGATATCAACTACTCCGATGAACAAGGCTTAATGAAGTTCTATGCCTGCTCATCTGATAAGCGCGAAGCTGGTGGGCAATACAAGGATTTTGCCGTTGGTGGTACTGTAGACGGGTTGGAAATAGGTGGCGAAGGCCCTGAAATGACGCTCTACCTCAATACTCCTGATTTCCCATGGGGTGGTAAAGTCAATGAGACACCTTATTTCGTGGCAGAACTTTTCGATGTGGATGGTATCAATACTGTCGGTAATGGTATCGGTCATGACCTCTCATTGTGCGTTGATGGTAAAACCACATACAATCTTAATGATTACTATATACCACAAGCAGGCGACTACACTCGTGGCCGTGTTACTTTCTCGATACCCGAACTCTCAGAAGGAAAGCACCAGCTTTCATTCCGTGCGTGGGATTTGCTCAATCAGTCCACTACGAAGACTTTAGAGTTTGAAGTTGTTAAGGGATTGCGTCCCGACCTCTTCTCGATCACTTGCTCTAATAGTCCTGCCCGCGAAGGCACCACATTCATTCTTTCACATGATCGTCCCGACTCTGAACTTGATGTACGGATCAGCGTTTGCGACTTTACAGGACGTGAGCTTTGGGTACATACAGAGACAGGTGTTTCCTCGGGTAACTACTATTACATCGATTGGGATCTATGCAGCAATGCAGGTCAACGTCTATGGCCAGGTGTCTACCTGTATCGTGCTTCCATCGTTTCGGGTGGTAGTAAAGAGAGTACCAAATCAGAGAAAATCGTCATCCTTTCACAATAAATAGTGGAATATTAGGTTATTAATGGGAAGACTGCTTTATCCGTTGAGTAGATAGGAGTCTTCCGATATAAAATCTTTTTCTTTTCAGATATGAATAAATTCTTATTGCTTTTCCTTTCGCTCCTTTCATTATCTACCCTTATGTGGGCTCAGAAGGATGAGTTCAACCCAATCCATACTGGTGTCAATTCGCTGAATATAGCACCCGATGCACGAGGTGGAGGTCTGGGCGATATAGGTGCGGCAACCGATCCCGATAATAATTCGCAATATTGGAATCCCGCAAAATATCCATTTACAATCAGTCGTGCTGGTGTTGCGGTGTCCTACACTCCTTGGCTTCGCAAGTTGGTGAGCGACATCGACTTGGCCTACTTAGCTGGGTATTATCGTATCGGTGATTATCAGGCTATCAGTGGTTCGTTGCGTTATTTCTCGCTTGGTGATGTTCCTGTAGGTACAGGATCAGATGGTTTAGGCGGTTATTCTATCAAACCATACGAAATGGCGGTTGATGTGGCCTACTCACGTATGCTTTCGCACCGATTTTCAGCGGCTGTTGCCTTGCGCTATATCTACTCTGATTTGGCTTATAAATACGATGAAGAGGTGACACCTGCCTCTGCATTTGCTGCCGATCTTGCTTTCTATTATTCAGACTATGTGATGATTGCCCAACGTGAATGCATGTTCTCTTGGGGTCTCAACATCTCGAATATCGGTACTAAGATATCGTATGATGGTGGTAACTATAGTCAATTCCTACCTACCAATCTTCGTCTAGGGTTCTCGCTACTGGCACCCATAGACGATTACAATACCATTTCGTTCAATCTCGATCTCAATAAACTCCTTGTACCGACACGTCCTACTTTCGAGCAATATCAGAAGAAGTTTGGTGACGACATGACTCATGCCGATTATATCGAATGGATTCAGACCGAAGGCTACAATGACATTTCACCTATTAAAGGTATCTTCAAATCATTCAGTGATGCACCTGGTGGCTTCAAGGAGGAGATGCAAGAGATACAGTGGTCTTTTGGTGTAGAATATATGTACAACAACCAGTTCTCTGTGCGTGGTGGTTATCACTACGAGAATGCCAACAAAGGCAATCGTAAGTATTTCGCATTCGGTGCAGGTTTTCGCATGAGCGTATTCTCATTGGATGCTGCCTACTTGCTCTCTACCGCGCAGAGCAATCCGCTCGACCAAACTTTGCGATTCACCTTAGGTTTCGACCTCGATGGTATTCGAGACTTGTTTGGCGGTGGTGGTCGTCGCCGTTAATCACTCTAAACCATAATGAAGATGAAGATACGTGTAGGATTCGGATTTGATGTGCACCAGTTAGTCGAAGGGCGCGAACTCTGGTTGGGTGGCATAAAGTTAGCGCATACAAAAGGATTGTTGGGGCACTCAGATGCTGATGTCCTGATTCATGCGCTTTGCGATGCCTTGCTTGGAGCTGCCAATATGCGCGACATCGGTTATCACTTTCCCGATACCTCAGGAGAATTCAAGAACATCGACAGTAAGATTCTGTTGAAAGATACAGTGACACTTATTGCCTCCAAGGGCTATCATATCGGCAATATAGATGCTACGATTTGTGCTGAACAACCCAAGTTGAAAGTACATATTCCTTTAATGCAGCAAACTCTGGCCACTGTGATGGGGGTAGATGTAGATGATGTTTCTATTAAGGCCACCACTACAGAGAAGCTCGGCTTCACTGGCCGTCAGGAAGGCATATCCGCCTACGTCACAGTGTTGATAGAGAAATAAAGATGCTATTTACGTTTCTATAGAAAGAGAGCGTCCCGCTACTGGTGCCATGGTGCCTTAGCGGGATGTTTTTGTTTTGGATGATTTTATAGCCTATTACGTACGATTGAGACAGTTTTGTTGTGATTCAATGGCGTATTTTTGGAAACGATAATCATTACTATTAAAACTTATACATCAACATGAAAAAGATATTTACTCTTCTTAGTCTTTTCATTTGCTTTGCTTCGGCAAGCGCTTATACCGAAAGAAATTTACTGACCAGTAAATATGACATGCAACAACTAAAAGCGGCACTACTTTGTGATCAAAGCTGGGTGCCCTATCCTGCATACACTGACCGCACAGGTTGGAATGCCCTTTTGGGAGATGCTCGCGGAAACGTCATTGCGCACGGTGAGAAACAGCTCGATTTTAAATGGAACGTAATTAAAGCCACCGACTACCTGGCCTATGAACGTACAGGCGAACGCATGATTATGCAAGATCCGTTCGAGGAAAATCGTCGTGGACTCAATGCGCTACTCTTAGCGGAGCTTGCCGAAGGCGAAGGACGATTCATGGATCAGATCATCAACGGTGTTTTCCAGGCTTGCGAAACCACTTCATGGACTATCTCAGCGCATGTGCCGCGTCAGACTTCACGTCGTTCGTTGCCCGATTGGCGTGAACCCGTTATCGACTTAACCTCGGCGGGCTATGGCATGACACTCTCTTGGATTTACTATTTTCTTCAAGATCAACTCAACCAGGTTGATCCAGCTATAGCCCAGCGCATCAAGTTCGAAGTAGATCGCAGAGTGCTCCAGCCCTTTATCGATGACTTACCCTCATCTTGGTGGACAGCCAGCTATTGGAAGCCAGGCGATATTATCAACAATTGGAATCCTTGGTGCAATCACAACGTATTGCAATGTTTCCTTTTGGTAGAAGATGATTGTGAGCGTCTTACACAAGCGGTGTGGCAAGGCATGGAATCAGTCGATCGCTTCATTAACTATGTGTCGGCAGATGGCGCTTGCGAGGAAGGACCATCTTACTGGGGACATGCCGCGGGCAAAATGTACGACTATCTGCAAGTGCTCTACTATGCTACCAATGGCGCCATCAACCTGTTTGATGAACCACAGGTACGCAACATGGGTGAATATATCTCTCGCTCCTATATCGGTGATGGTTGGGTGGTCAACTTTGCCGATGCTTCGGCAAAAGGTGGGGGAGATGCCGCTTTGATTTACCGTTATGGTGATGCTACTAATAGTAAAGAGATGAAACAGTTTGCCGCTTCGCTTTTGAAAGGTAAAAAGCCAACCATCTCCTATGGCAATGACACTTTCCGCTCGTTGGAATCCATGCGTAGTTATCAGCCCTTGCAACAAGTGTCGCCCATACATCAGCACCCCACTTGTACATGGTATCCCGAAACACAATTCTGCTACATGACCAATCGTGATGGTTTGTTTTTTGCGGCTAAGGGTGGTCACAACAACGAAAGCCACAACCACAATGATGTAGGCACCTTCCTGCTCTATGCCGATAACAAACCCTTGTTGATTGATGCTGGTGTAGGAACTTATACAAAAAAGACATTCAGCCCCGAACGTTACACCATCTGGACCATGCAGACCAATTATCACAATCTGCCCCTCATCAATGGCTATGCACAGCAGTTTGGCCGCGAGTTTAAAGCTACAAACCCTCAATGCAATGCCAAGAAATCCACATTCAGTCTAGATATTGCATCAGCCTATCCAGCCGAAGCAGGTATAGATAGCTATAACAGACAATACACCTTAAAAGGCAAGACGCTCATCATCAACGATGCCTATCGTCTCAAAGAGGTTAAGGCTGACAATCAGTTGGTGTTTCTCACCGCTGTCTCTCCTACACAGACAGCCGATGGAAAGCTACTTATTGCGGTCGATGGGATTGAAGCCACTCTTCACTATCCTTCGGGATGGCAGGTAGTCACAGAGCCTATCCATCTTGATGATAAGCGCCTCTCCAATGTATGGGGCGAAAATATCTATCGCACTGTTTTGACACAAACCAATACACCTGCACAGGGTAGGTTTGAAATCAAGATCGTGAAGCATTGATAGGCTATCCCAATAAATAAAATTGTCGTTTGATTTTTAATCATCCGTTTATACTAAAAACCCATTATTGAATACCCTTACTCGATCTGTTGACTAGCCTTTGCTAGCCAATCGAGTACCTTTCCCCCGTTTGTTGATCAACCTTGCTCAGCAAACGGGGGATTTTATTTTATCTATTACTAAAGCCTAAGAGCTTGTCATCTAGTAGATTGACCTTTTATTTCTATCCCTGAAAATATTACGACAATCAATACCAACTTTAAGCTTTACCATTGCGCCAAATGTTTTCATAATAGTTTACATCACGATGCCATCGACTTGTAGTACAAGCTACATCACTATTTGCAGTTTCCCTCGTTTGCTAAAATCTCTCTCCTTCACGCTATCCCCCTTTATAAAATATTTCTACCTTTGTAATATATAAATGTTTTCACAGTATGGATAAGAAGAAAGTATTGGTGGGGATGAGTGGAGGAATTGACAGTACTGCCACGTGTCTGATGCTGAAACAACAAGGCTATGATATCATAGGCTTGACCATGTGGGTATGGGGAGATAAACCGATTGAAGCCGTAGAGTTGGCTGCCCGTATGGGTATAGAACATCATATAGCTGATGAGCGCGAAGCCTTCAAAACGATCGTGGTAAAAGATTTTATTGACGAATACCGCAATGGTCGCACCCCTAATCCATGCGTGATGTGCAATCCACTTTTCAAATTCCGAATACTTACCGAGTGGGCCGACCGCTTGGGGTGTGCCTATATCGCTACTGGTCATTACTCGCGCATCGAGCAGATGGATGGGCGCTATTATATTGTTATGGGTGATGACGAAAAGAAGGATCAATCTTATTTTCTTTGGCGACTCAGCCAAGACGTATTGTCGAGATGCATCTTTCCCCTGGGTGATTATACCAAAGTGACTGTCCGCGAATACTTGGCTACAATGGGCTATGAAGCTAAGTCAAAAGAAGGGGAGAGCATGGAAGTTTGCTTTGTGAAAGGCGATTATCGCGACTTTCTGCGCGAACACTATCCAGCCCTTGATACCGAGATAGGTGCAGGCTGGTTTGTAAACTCTAATGGAGTGAAGCTGGGTCAGCACAAAGGATGTGCCTATTACACCATCGGTCAGCGCAAAGGCTTAGAGATAGCTTTAGGTAAACCAGCTTATGTTCTTCGTATCAATCCTGAAAAGAACACAGTGATGCTAGGTGATATAGAACAGCTCAAAGCCGAATATATGTTGACAGAACAAGATGCCTTGATAAGTGAAGCTGAAGTGATGAACTGTGAACACTTGAGCGTTCGAATCCGTTATCGTAGTAAACCTATACCTTGCCAAGTAGTACGTGTCAGCGCATCACAACTACTGGTTAAGTTTCTGGAAGATGCTGCATCCGTGACACCTGGCCAGTCTGCCGTATTCTATGATGGGCGTCGTGTATTGGGAGGCGCATATATCGCCTCTCAAAAAGGTATTGGGCTAGTGATCAGCCAACAACAAGAATATTTTAAAACAAATTCATGAAATCTATAAACTGTTTACTACTCTCCCTTATTGGGTTATTGATGTCTGTAGGGCTTGCCGCGCAACCCACACCTCTGAAGTACCGTGTCTATCTAAAGGACAAGAATTATAATAAATATTCGATTGACAAGCCCCAAGAATTTCTTTCGGCCCGAGCTATCGAGCGTCGTAAGAGACAGCACATCGCTATTGACTCCACGGATTTGCCTGTGTCGCCTGCCTATATAGAGACGATAGTGATGACTGGTGGCAATGTGGTGACCAAAGGGAAATGGAACAACTTCGTGACTGTAGCTGTGATAGATTCTATAGTAGCGGGGCAAATAGGCGAACTACCTTTCGTGAAGAAAGTAGAGCTGGTTTGGCGCCAACCGCCAGCACATAAACCTTCTGAAACGCACAAGCGCGACACTCTTATCAATGCACCTGCCAAAAGTAAAAGTCACTATGGCGTGGGCGAAGAGCAGATAAACATGTGCAATGGCAATAAACTGCACGAAGCGGGCTATAAAGGGCAAGGCATGATGATTGCTGTGATCGATGCAGGGTATCATAATATGGACCGCATCACGGCTATGCAAAATGTAAAGGTAGCTGGCACAAAAGATTTTGTAAAGCCAGATTCTGATATTTATATGGAGAATAATCATGGCTTGGGCGTACTGTCGTGCATGGCGATGAATGCTCCAGGCATCATGGTCGGTACCGCGCCCGAGGCAGAGTATCTGCTTCTCCGTAGCGAAGACGCTTACTCCGAACAGTTAGTGGAACAAGATTATTGGGCTGCCGCAGTAGAGTTTGCCGATAGTATTGGAGCTGATTTGGTAAATACATCTTTGGGCTACTACGCTTTCGATGATCCGCTGGACAACTATCGCTATAAACATCTTGATGGACACTTCTCCTTGATTTCTCGTCAAGCCTCGATGGTAGCAGATAAAGGTATGGTGATGGTATGTAGTGCCGGCAATTCGGGTGCCGGATCATGGAAAAAAATAACACCTCCTGGAGATGCCGAACATGTGCTCACGGTAGGTGCTGTAGAAAAGAGCCGTCTGCTGGCACCATTCTCCTCTGTAGGCAACACAGCCGATGGACGTGTGAAGCCCGATGTAGTGGCGATGGGCGCATTGACCCAAGTGATGGGGACAGATGGCAATATACGAATGGCCAACGGCACTTCTTTTGCCACCCCTGTGATATGTGGTCTGGTGGCTTGCTTGTGGCAGGCTTTACCCGATCTCACCGCCAAAGAAGTAATGGAAAAGGTACGTCATGCGGGTGATCGTTCAGATTTCCCAGACAATATCTATGGTTATGGCATCCCCGATTTTTGGAAAGCTTTTAACGAAAAGAAATGAGCGAAGAGATATTGTCACTGCACGAACTTAACGCTTTAGTGAGGCGTGTTCTCGATGAATCATTACCCGAATCATGTTGGATCAGGGCCGAACTGAGTGATGTGCGCCACAATGCCAATGGACACTGCTACTTGGAGTTTGTCCAGAAAGACGAGCGCAATGGCCAGCTTATTGCCAAAGCACGTGGCATGATCTGGAATCAAACCTTTGCACTACTCAAACCCTATTTTGAAGAAAGTACGGGACAGACTTTTGGCAATGGACTAAAAGTGCTGGTGGAGGTTTCTGTGCAGTTTCATGAATTGTATGGATTCAGTCTCACTGTACACAATATAGATCCTACCTATACGGTAGGTGATATGGCACGCCGGCGCTTGGAAATCATTCGCCAGTTGGAAGAGGAAGGAGTGCTGACACTCAATAAAGAACTGGAGATGCCGATGCTCCCACAGCGGATTGCCGTCATCTCATCATCTACCGCTGCCGGATACGAAGACTTTTGTCATCAGCTGCAAAACAATGCCTATGACTTCGCTTTCCAAACTGTGTTATTCCCAGCCTATATGCAGGGAGCACAGGTCGAAGAATCTATCCTTAATGCATTGCATCTGATCTATGATCGGATGGAGGAGTTTGATGTAGTGGTCATCATTCGTGGTGGAGGCGCCACTTCCGAACTGTCTTGTTTCGATTCTTATCTGTTGGCGGCAGCATGCGCGCAGTTTGATTTACCAATCATAGTAGGAATAGGACACGAGCGCGATGAGACGGTGCTCGACGCCGTGGCCAATGTAAGGGCAAAGACACCTACTGCTGCGGCAGAATATCTAATAGGGCGTGCTTATGATGCAGCTGCACGTCTATCTCTCCTTTCCAGTCGTATACATCAGGGAGTATCTGAGCGCATTACCAATGAATTTTCTCGTTTAGAACGTTTCCGACATCGTTTACCCTCGGTAGTGATACGTCGATTGGCAGCCGAAAAAACGCGTGTGGTGATGACGGCGGGTGAATTGCAACGATCATCAAAAGCTTTGCTGTTGCGTCAAAACCACCGATTGGAACTGTTGAAACAACGTGTGTCGGATGCTTCACCCCAACGGCTTTTGGCCAAAGGATATAGCATCACGCTGTGCAATGGAAAAGCCGTGAAAGATGTATCTCTATTAAATGAAGGCGAGGAGATTTCGACACGCGTGTGGAAGGGAGAATTAAAATCAATCATTACAACTAAAAAGCAAGACTAATATATGGCAGTTAACAAAGATAGCTATGCACAAGCCATGGCAAGACTCGAAACCATCGTGCGTCAGATAGATAGCAATGAACTGGATATTGACGAATTGGCAGGAAAATTGAAAGAAGCAAACGAAATTATTGAGTATTGTACTGCTAAACTCAACAAGGTAGACCAGGAAGTAGAAAAAATGTTGGATGGAAAGGCGGATACTGAAGAATAAAAACTATATTTGCTTTTCAAAAAAATACTTAATTAATACATCCCGATATGAAGGAATTAGACTGGTCGAATATCGGATTCGGCTATATGCCGACCGACTACAACGTGAGAATATACTATCGTAATGGCGAATGGGGTAAACTCGAAATCAATAGCAGTGAGATGATTAGTATGCATATGGCTGCTACTTGTCTGCATTATGGTCAAGAAGCATTTGAGGGATTGAAAGCTTTCCGTGGTAAAGACGGTAAGATTCGCATCTTCCGTTTAGACGAAAATGCAGCTCGCCTGCAGAGAAGCTGCAATGGCATATTGATGCCCGAGCTTCCTACTGAGCGTTTCAAAGAAGCAGTACTCGAGGCGGTGAAACTAAATGAACGTTTTATTCCTCCCTACGAATCGGGTGCATCGCTCTATATTCGCCCTTTGATGATTGGCACTGGACCTCAGGTAGGTGTGAAACCTGCTAATGAATATTTATTCATCATTTTCGTAACGCCTGTAGGGCCTTACTTTAAAGGTGGCTTCTCGGCCAATCCGTATGTTATCACACGTAAATACGACCGTGCTGCTCCTCACGGCACAGGTACATTTAAAGTGGGTGGAAACTATGCAGCTAGTCTACGTGCTAGCCGCGAAGCACACGAGGCAGGCTATTCGGCTGAATTCTATCTGGATGCTCGTGAACACAAGTATATAGACGAATGTGGCGCCGCTAACTTCTTTGGTATTAAGAACAATACTTATATCACACCGCTTTCTACATCTATCTTGCCATCTATCACCAACAAGAGCTTGATGCAATTGGCAACCGATATGGGTATGGAGGTAGAGCGTCGCCCTATCTTGGAAGAAGAGCTTTCTACATTCGAGGAAGCTGGTGCTTGTGGTACAGCTGCGGTTATCAGTCCTATCGCTAAAATAGATGACCCAGAAAAAGACCATACATATATCATCGCTAAGGACGGCAAACCGGGTCCAGTGAGCACAAAACTATACAATAAATTGCGTGCCATACAGTATGGTGATGAACCCGATAAATACGGTTGGATCACTGTTGTAGAATGAAATGCTAAATCCTGCAACAGTTGCTAATCTTTAGTTGAATTATACCAAAGTATTATAAAAAAGCTTTCCGTTGAACTTAAATGTTAAACGGAAAGCTTTTCTTTATCTGCGAAAACGCGGAGGCGAATTAGAATATACGATATATAGATACACGATAGACACTATGATACAATTCAATAAAACACAACTTATCGATTCAGAAGCCATTCTCAATGCTGTATTGAAGAATGTCAATGCTTATGTCTTATTGATTAACTCAAAAGTAGAGGTGCTTTTCACCAACTATTATGAGCTAAACGGAAAGACTGTAGACGAAAGTGATGAAACCATAAGAGTGGGCGATTTGTTGCACTGTCTCAATGCGGAAAGTTCGGAAGGTGGTTGCGGGACGCATGCACTCTGTGCGCGATGTTCCATTCGCAAGGCTATCGAGTCGTCTTTCAAAGAAAATACAGGGTTTTCAACCATCGAAGATAATCTAGAATTGATTATGGATGATGGTTCGGTGGCATGTTGTGATGTGAATGTGTCGGGTAAATTTCTTGAAAAAGCTGCTGAGCCGCAATTAGTGTTGACCATTCATGATATTACTTTGCTTCGTCAAACACAAAAAGAGTTAGAAGTGGCGCGTCAGAAAGCTGAAGATGCCAATCTTTCAAAATCAGTATTTTTGTCTAATATGGGACACGAAATACGAAACCCTCTTAACGCTATTGTAGGTTTCTCCGAGTTACTTATGAATACTACTTCTCCAGAAGAGTGCAGTCAATACATTGATATTATACGTCTCAACAATGGTTTGCTACAACAGCTTGTAGCAGATATTCTAGACCTTTCGAAAATAGAAGCTGGTACACTAGAACTCAATAACACGGATGTAGACATAAATTTATTGATGGCTGAGCTTGAACAGATACATCGCTTTAAATTATCTGAAGGAAACAGCCAACTTCATTTTATAAATAGATGTCCTGAACCAGGTTTCACGATACATATCGATCAACACCGTTTGATGCAAGTTATTAATAACTTCATAACTAATGCAATTAAGTTTACAGAGCAGGGAGAGATAGAGATGGGATATAGACCATGCAGTGAAGGATTGTACTTTTATGTGAAAGATACGGGAGATGGTATTCCGACCGATAAGCTAGGGTTGGTTTTTGATCGCTTCGTTTCCTTGCAAAAGAAAAATATAGGCACAGGACTTGGGCTCGCTATTTGCAAGACAATAGTTGAGAAGTTTGGTGGTAATATCGGTGTGAACTCAGTATTGGGCGAAGGCTCTACATTTTGGTTTACTTTGCCCTATAAGAGATGAAAATAGCTATTGTCTAGAATCATCTGTCTAAATTATAGACAATAGGTGCGATGGGCTCTATCTTTAAATCAGGGAAATTCTCTTTCATCCATTTTGAACGGAGCATGAAGCCGGCAATCTTTTCTATATCCTCATCAGATAATGTTCGGAAGCCTTGCATCACTTCATGAGGCATTACATCATAGCCTATATATTTATTAAACAAGTCGCCATAATAAGCAGGGAAACGGGGGTCTCCATTTAATCTTCTTCTGAATAGACTAGCTGAATCTATTTCACCAATCACCCCCGTGAATGGATGTTCGGCTAGTAACTCATCCAAAATTTCTACGTTTGTTTTCATCTTCTATCCTCCATTTGTTTATTCCGATGTGTATGATTTCTATTGCTATTTGCAAATTAACTACTAAATATTTATAATCCTTAGTTTTTACCCGTATTATTGAGCATAAAAGGCTGTGATTTCTATCCGCCTAATTGTGGGTTACAGCGAAAGTCTGTAATTTTGCAGTGTAACCACATAAATGATATGGGAAAAGGAAAATTAGAGAAATTTGCCGATATGGCAAGCTATCCGCATGTGTTCGAGTATCCCTACTCGGTAGCGGATAATGTGCCTTTCGAGATGAAAGGCAAGTGGAACAACGAATTCTTTGGCAATGACAACCCCATCGTACTGGAATTGGGCTGTGGGCGTGGCGAATATACTGTAGGCTTGGGCAAACGATTTGTGGACAAGAACTTTGTAGGTATCGATATTAAAGGTGCACGTATGTGGACTGGGGCTACAGATGCTTTGAAGGATGAAATGAAGAATGTTGCTTTCTTACGTACTAATATAGAGATTATCGATCGTTTCTTTGGCCCCGAAGAGGTGAGTGAGATTTGGTTGACTTTCTCGGATCCGCAGATGAAGAAAGCTACTAAACGTCTTACTTCTACCTATTTCATGGAACGCTATCGTCGCTTCCTGAAGCCTGGTGGATTGATTCATGTAAAAACGGACAGCCAATTCTTATTCACCTATACAAAATACATGTTGGAGGAGAACAATATCCAACCTGAATTTATCACCGAAGATCTTTATCACTCGGGACTCGAAGATGAGATACTAGGCATAAAAACCTACTACGAACAACAATGGCTCGACCGTGGGCTTAATATAAAATATATCAAATTCCGCTTACCGCTGGAAGGCGAACTGAAAGAACCAGATGTGGAGATCGAACTCGACCCTTATCGCAGTTACAATCGCAGCAAACGAAGCGGACTTAAAACCAGTAAATAGCACTATGACATTATATCCAAAATTGATAGAAGATGCATTGGCAACAGTGCGCTATCCAGGCAATGGGAAAAACCTAATAGAGGCTGAAATGATAGCCGATAATATCCGTATCGACGGTATGAAGGTGAGCTTTTCCATTATTTTTGAGAAACCTACTGATCCTTTCATGAAATCGGTACTCAAGGCTGCCGAAACAGCGATACATACTTATATTTCGAAAGAAGTGGAAGTGACTATTACTGTGGAAAGCAAGCAAACTGCACGACCCGAACCTGGCAAATTGCTGCCACAGGTGAAGAACGTGATTGCTATCTCCTCGGGAAAAGGGGGAGTGGGTAAGTCTACGGTATCAGCCAACTTAGCAGTGGCTTTGGCTAAACTTGGCTATAAAGTGGGTTTGTTGGATGCTGATATCTTTGGTCCGTCAATGCCCAAGATGTTTGACGTAGAAGATGCACGTCCAGTAGGCGAACATATTGATGGACGAAGCATGATTGTACCTATTGAGAAATATGGTGTGGAACTCTTGTCAATTGGCTTCTTTGTGGACCCAGACCAAGCTACACTATGGCGCGGGGGAATGGCAAGCAATGCTTTGAAGCAGTTGATTGGTGATGCGGCATGGGGTGAACTCGATTATTTCCTTTTGGATCTTCCTCCCGGAACCAGCGATATTCACCTGACCATCGTGCAAACTTTGGCTATCACAGGAGCGATTGTGGTGAGCACGCCTCAGCAAGTGGCTCTGGCTGATGCACGAAAGGGTATCAATATGTTTACCAATGATAAGGTGAATGTGCCTATCCTTGGGTTGGTGGAGAACATGGCATGGTTTACACCTGCTGAATTACCCGAAAATAAATACTACATCTTTGGCAAAGAAGGCGCAAAACGATTGGCCGAAGAAATGCATGTACCTTTGTTGGGCGAGATTCCTTTGGTGCAGAGCATCTGCGAACACGGTGACAAGGGTGCACCTGTGGCGCTTGATGAAAATTCCGTGACTGGAAGGGCTTTCTTGCAGCTGGCCGAAGCAGTGGTGCAGCAGGTGGAAAAGCGAAATGCAGAACAAGCACCCACTCAAATAGTGGAAACACATAAGTAATTTAGATATTACGATATGCTTTATCCCCTTTATTTTTTGCTTCGGCAAAAGATAAAGGGGATAGTCGTTTTTTTATGCTACCAGAAACTATTGGTAACTTATTGATTTTATTATCTTTGCCAGCATACTAATTCTAAATCTTTTTTATGATGAAACCACTTAGACATCTACTTCTGTTGTGTGTGTTGGCTACATTACTGGGCGCATGTGAAAACAAAGAACTTTACGCCAATTTTGAGGTAATACCACTGCCACAACAAATCATCTACTCCCTTAAAAATAATAATTTCCATCTCACAGATGAGGTAGTCATCTTCTATCCCGATAGCGATTTATTGGTGAAACGCAATGCCGAGTTCCTGGCATACTACCTGAAAGAGTGTTCTGGTAAAACCATTCCGCTACAATCCTATAAGACTAAAAAGGATGTTACCTTTCCTGCTATCTTTTTGGAATGTGGAGAGACTGTGGAGGAGGATGAAGGATATGTAATGAAAATAGAACCTCATTATATAGGAATCAAAGGGCGTACACCACAAGGGGTTTTTTATGGTGTGCAGACTTTACGCAAAGCTGCGCCGGCACGTGTCAAAGATGATGAAGAGATTATTTTTCCGGCTGTACTTGTGGCTGATTATCCTCGTTTCCCTTATCGTGGCATGCATCTCGATGTAGGACGTCATTTCTTCCCTGTGGAGTTTATCAAGGATTACATAGATCTGTTGGCGCTGCACAATATGAATACATTTCACTGGCATTTGACCGAAGATCAGGGATGGCGTATTGAAATAAAGAAATATCCTCGCCTGACTGAAATCGGCTCGAAACGCTCGGGGACGGTGATTGGGCGCAATTCAGGACAGTTTGATAGTATTTCTCACGAAGGTTTTTATACACAAGAACAGATTAAAGAAGTGGTGGCCTATGCTGCCGAACGTTTCATCACGATAATTCCCGAAATAGACTTGCCTGGCCACATGCTTGCTGCATTGGCAGCCTATCCAGAACTGGGATGTACAGGTGGTCCGTATGAAGTGGAGCAAACATGGGGTGTCTTTGATGATGTGCTGTGCATGGGCAATGATGATACCATGACATTTCTGGAAGGTATAATGGATGAAGTAATAGAACTTTTCCCATCAGAGTATATTCATATAGGAGGTGACGAAGCGCCTCGCGTACGTTGGAAGGAATGTGCCAAATGCCAACGCCGCATTGTGGCAGAGGAGCTGAAAGCCGATGATAAACATTCGGCGGAAGACCGTCTGCAGAGCTATTGCATGACACGAATCGAACACTATCTGAACGAGCGTGGAAGACGTATCATCGGCTGGGATGAAATATTGGAAGGTGATGTGGCGCCCAATGCTACTGTGATGTCATGGCGTGGTGTAAAAGGTGGTGTGGAAGCGGCTAAACTGGGGCATGATGTGATAATGACTCCTAATGACTATATGTATTTTGACTACTATCAGACAGCTGTTACGGAAGATGAGCCATTGGCGATAGGTGGCTATGTGCCTTTGGAAAAAGTATATAGCTTTGATCCTGCACTGGATGAACTGACAGAGGAAGAGCAGAAACGAGTACTTGGTGTGCAAGCCAATGTCTGGACAGAATATATTCCTACTACGAAACAAGTGGAGTATATGATATTGCCTCGTATGGCGGCTTTGGCCGAAGTGCAGTGGACGATGCCAAAGCGCAAAGATTATAAATACTTCACAGATGCATGTCGCCGAATGATGAAGCTTTATGAACGAGACAGCCTGAACTTTGCCACGCATATCTTTGATATTACACCCGACTATTCGTTAGATGAGAAGAAGCGCGCGGTAGTGGTGAAACTGACTACTGTTGACGACGCGCCCATCTATTATACCCTGGATGGCAGTGAACCTACTAAGGAATCGGCTAAGTTCAAAAAGAAATTGAAGATAACCCAAAAGGCCACTTTAAAAGCAGTGGCTATCCGTGAAGATGGAACTATGAGCAGAGTGCTGACCGAAAATATAGTTTACAACAAGGCGACAGGAATGCCAATCATTTTAACTGCTGAACCTTCTTCCAGGTATGCGTATAAAGGGGCATCAACTTTGGTAGATGGCTTAATGGGTTCCAATAACTATGCCAGTGGTCGTTGGCTGGGCTTCCTGACTGATGCCGAAGCAGTGATAGACTTGGGAAGACCAACAGAAATTAATAGTGTATCGACTAAGGCGTTTGTCAGCCATGGATCATGGATAATGGGGGCTACGCAATTGGCAGTTTTTGTTTCGGATGATGGTGAGACTTATAAGGAAGTGGCAGTAAAGGACTATCCTGCATCAACGGAAGTGGCCAAAAAAGGTATTGAGTGCTATGAGGTCAAATTCTCTCTTGTGCAAGCGTCATATGTGAAAGTGCTTATTAAATGTACACCTCAACTGCCTATTGGACATCCAGGCGAAGGTAAAAAAGCTTATCTCTTTATCGATGAGATTATCATCGATTAAATTAAAACGTTCGGACTGACTCGCTAAGCAATGTATAGACTTGCCGTTTATAAATAAAAGCTCCTTTTACAGATTTATGATGTAAAAGGAGCTTTTAAGTGTTATGATGCAAATTGCTCACGTTTCCGCTTCAGTTTATTATACTGCTCTATCATGTGTTTGCGACTCTGGATGATTTGCCATCTGTAAGCCATGCAAGTGCACAAGAAATAGATTACCGTCTGTATCCAAAGAGCTATATATTCCATGCGTACTTCTTCGAGGGTAGCTCCCATATTATTGATGCGCACATAACCATTGATACCGAATGTTGATGGAAACAAATACGAGAAGTATTTCCAAAAGGATGGTATGGCAGTTCCAGGCCATGAAATACCTGATAAAAATACTAAAGGTACGGATGTGAACACGAAGATTAGCATGCCCGTTTCGCGATTGCGTACGAAGATCGAAACTGACATGGCAAAAAATATACAAGCCGATAACAGCGGCATCGCAAAGAGTATGATGTCACGGGGCAAGCCTATTTGATTCAGGCGGAAGAAATAAGGAATGGCACAAAGTACCCAAACTGACATGATAGCATAGATCAAACCATAACTTAAACCTTTACCCAATACGATACGTAGCGTGCCACTGTAATGACGATTGATCGGCACCAAATCTTTGAAACGGTTCTGCTCGCGTTGAGTTCCGGCAGATAGACCTATACCCAACAATAATGTTTGTTGGATCACAAGCACTAATACGGCGGGGATCAGGAAAGCTGCAAAACCATTGGTCGGATTGTACAGAGCCACATCTTCATATTCAATGGGGTAGGCTGTGATTTCGTCCAAGCGCTCGGTCGAATTGCCTGCGCGCTCTATCTTGATATCCCGGTTCATGTCAAGGGATACAGCCGTATTCGCCATAAGTATATTCTTATAATATAAAAGCCCACTCATGTCGCAATAGATGCTGACGTGAGTCTGAATGCCACGTGCGATATCGTTGCTAAAGCTTGATGGGATATAAATGATACCATAGGCTTTGCGCTCGCGCATCATCTCCTTGGCTTCTTCCATATCCGAGCAATAGGTGATGATATCTACTTCGGCTGTGGCATCTACCTTACGCAGATATTCGCGACTCATTGAACTACGTGACTCATCAACCACTACAACAGGTACTTCGCGCACCACTTCATTGGTATAGATAAAACCATATAGCAATGGATAGATGATCGGCACAATGATAAAGAAAATCAATACACCTGGATCGCGAAAAGTAATACGAAACTCTTGCAACCAGATATAGAACATATCATCAATGCCTTCTTTTATCTTTTGTTTAAAATTACTCTCTTTCATCAAGGCATATATTTAATGTTGTGCAATGCATATTTCAATCGGGGAACGACCAAGAAAGGCAAAAGCATAAATATCAGAAGTGCCACATAGTTCATCCACGAGTAGGCCATGCTGTATCCATTGAGTGCTTGGTCTACATAGATGAGGAAGTAATGGCGCAAAGGGAATAACACACTGAGACCTTGTAATAGAGGGTTCATTGCCATCACAGGAAATGAGAACCCGCAGATAGAAATGGATACAACACCCCATAGTGAGGCAAAACTCAAGCCTAGACGAAGTGATGGGAATGAACCGATCATCACTACACCACAAGCTTGTGATGCCAATACAAAGCATAATGATGCCAATATCATCGGGAATATGCCGCTATTGCAAGGGAAATGCAAGAAACCATAGAGATAGACATTATAAAAGATACTCATAATGAAGAAGACTATGGTCTGTGGCACTAACTTGCCTGCCAATGCGATATAAATAGAGTCATTGCTCAGACTAAGCCAATCGTTTGCAGTGCCATCCTTTATCTCAGTTCCTATCGAAAATACAGTCGTCATGAAAATCATGATCATAAGCATTGCTGGAACTAAAGTGTTGCATAGGTAAACCGAATAGTTGAGCCAAGGATTGTTCAACGCATGCGTGTCAATAACGATGGGTTGCAGATTGGCCATGGCTTGTTGCTCAGTGGCGCCACGTGCGTACATCATCTTGCGGCTTGCAGCCCCCGAAGCCAATTCGCTCATCATCTTCATATCTTTCATCAGTAATGATCCGGCAACAAAGAATGAGTTGTTGGTGTAGAATGATATAGTGGGCTGTTTTTGCGATGTGGCATCGGTACTTAATCCCGGAGGTAGATAAAAGAATGCATAGATCTTCCCTTCTTGCATCGCAAGACGTGCCTCACTGATGTTGGGATAATGGGCTATGACATTAGTTTGGCCAAATGAATCCAAGTTGCGGACGATGTTACGCGAAGTCGCAGTCTGATCCATGTCCACCACGCCTACAGGCAGATTTGTGGGGAGGCCTGAGGCCATCAATGTTGTGAAGAAAATATAGCAGAACATTGGGGCGATGATCATACAGAAGATGTAGATAGGGCGCGAACCAAACCTACGCAGCTCGCGTTTCATCACTAACCAAAGTGCAACATATTTCTTTGTTCTCTCTTCCATTGTCTATTTCGCATTAATGATCACAGACATGCCAGGACGAAGACCTGGTACTGGAGTGATAGGGCGAGCACGTACTTCGAATGTTCTTAAATCGAACTGTCCTGTTGTTTTTGTGGCTTTCCAAGCCGCATAAGTGCCTAAGTCTTTTAAATAATATACTTGCAGGTCTATTTCTTTGTCCAAAGCTGGGATGAAAGCTACAAAGTCGGTTCCTACGGTCAAGCCACGGAGCAAATCTTCGCGTACGTTGAAGGTAACCCACATATCACTCATCACTGCAATATTCATGATAGGTGCACCCGTGCCTACCAACTCTCCAACTTTGGGGAATATCTCTGTCACCTCCCCATCAGCAGAGGCAGTCAGAAAAGTTTCGTTGACATACGACTCGACCTCGGCCACTGCTCCTTTGGCACGCTCAGCCAATGCTGCCGCGGCAAGTTTATCCTCGCGCTCAGCGCCATTAACTGCCATATCATATTGGGATTTAGCGGCTTTCTCAGTGGCAATAGCCGCATTGAGTTGTGCCGATACTTCATCGAATTTCTGCGCAGGCATCACACCTTGTTCATATAAGTTTTTGACACGCGTAAAGGATTTCTGAGCGATATCTAATCCTGCGATCGCTTTCTGCCACATCTCATAGGCTGCCTGTATCTGCTCTTGACGTGCCCCTTTAATCGCCTTTTCGTTTTGAGCTTCGGCGGCAGATTGTGCGGCGCGAGCTTGCTCCAGTTTGGCCATGATATCTGGTGCCTCAAGAATGGCAAGTGTATCACCAGCTTTCACTTTCTGTCCCTCTTTTACACGAAATTCGAGTATTCTACCGGGTACTTTGCTGGACACGCGGTATTCGTCCACTTCGGCTTGTCCTTGAATGATTTCGGGTCCTTTGCGCAATGTGAAGAATCCGACTAAAGCAACTAACACGATAACTCCCATCAGAGTAAGGAAAGCAAGTAGCATATTGCTACTCTTAGATTTTTTTGATTCCATAGTGAATTTGTGATATCTGTGCTTGCGAATGCTATGAAGATGACGCTTCGCAAGCCTATTTTTTATTTGTTCTATTTTTATATTGGTTCAATCTTGATTATGGGTTTAGCGTAATGTACCCATAGAACGTTGAAGATAAACCTCTGTGAGCTTCACATCAATTTGTGCATCTATTTTATCAGACTGTGCCGAAAGCCATGCTGTTTGTGCTTCCAATACATTGCTGGTAGGAATCACACCTTCTTGGAACCCCAGGGTCGCATAACGCAGGTTTTCATCCGCTTTTTCTTGGTTCTTATTAGCCATGGCAAGCTTCTTGGCAGCCTCATTTACCTTAAAACTAGCCTGGTTTACTTGAAGTTCAATCTTCTCACGGGCTTCTTCTAATTTGTATTGAGCGATGCGAGCTTCCGATTTGGCAGCTTGTACTTTATAGTGACCTTCGCGCCAGTTCCAGATAGGCACTTGTAGCATTACGCCCACATTCCACATGCCACGAAATTTATTCTCGAAGCTGTTAAATACAGATGGGTTGGATACTAGATACGAACCAACAAATGCTAAAGACGGCAGATGTTCGGCACGTTCCACGTTTACTTTCTGTTTATACATCATATGCGCCAACTCGAGGCTTCTGATTTCAGGGCGATTAGCAAAAGCTGACTCCAAGTCTGCTACTACGCCACCTTCTAGCAAGGGGATGTCTTCAATCGATTCATCCTCAAGCGTGATGTGAGTGGTCAAATCTATGCCGCAAAGTTGGCAAAGAAGCATCTTCGAAAGACTTAAACCATCCTCAACTTTGGTTAGTGTCATCTCTGCTTCATTGAGTTTCACCATCACTGACAGGCCGTCGGCTTTTGTAGCTACTCCCTCGTTAACCATCAAATTGACATCGTGATTCAGCTTTTCTAGCAACGCTACATAGCTTTCGGCTAACTTCTTCTTATTGGACAACGAAACGACTTGCCAATAGACTTGATCAGTACTCAGAATCACTTCTTGCATGCCTGTGTTGTGCTGTTGACGCGCTAATTCCTCTGCATATTGAGTGATTTTATTATAGGCTCTGATTTTACCGCCCATATAGAGTGGTTGTGTCAATGTGATAGCGCCAGCATACATATTGCGGGTATCAGTACGCAAGGCATCGACTAGTGATTGACCGACTTGATTAAAGGTGTCACCAAGCTTTTCGCCTAATATCGTAAAAATAGGGCCAAATTGTTGTGCTAAGTCAGGTGACAGCTGTCCTAGAGCGCTACCCGTTTGTTCTATCATGCCACCAACTGTAGTTCCCATATTGGAGATGGTGGCCTTTTGACTTTTGCTCAGAAGAGAAATCTCTTTCTGCGTACGCATATAGCCTGCGGTTGCTGATATTTTAGGTAAATAATTGGTGAAAGCCGCTTTTCGCTTATAGTGTGCGGCGTTGATTTCTTCACTACCGATGAGTAGTTCCTTGTTATTCTCTATCGCCATTGCACGGCAACTATCCAGACTTAATGTCATCTGAGCATTGCCAATGACTGTCATGCATAACAAAGATGTGAGAATAAATACTTTTTTCATTGTATCATACATATTATAAATGGAATAAGCCTTGGATGCGTCCATTTGTTTATTTTCAGTGTATTACTGGTTGTAAGCGATGAGTTAACAGTGTAATAATTGCATAAACAACCGAAACAAAATTATAGGCTTTGTATGATATAGCAAAGGAATTTAATGATTTTTTATAAAAGAAACCCCTGTTACAGCTTGCAACTAGCTTATAGCAGGGGTATGGAACAGTAGAAAAGTTGTTTAAACCAGACTACTTTTTAGTTTAAAGATATGCTTTGAGATCCTATTAGTGCGCCTTCTGAGAAGATATCAACTCGGTAGGTACCTGCATTTAAGTACTCGTCCACATTCCAATAAACGGTAACTTGTTGCTCTTCTCCATTATATTCTATGTATTTACGTATGGAGTAGGGTAGAGTAGTATTCTCAAACTTAAATGTATTGGCTTCATTTCTGCAGAGCACTTCATTATTGGGTTTATATATGTTAATGTATAAAGTGCGTTCACCCGTAGTAGCTGTAATGTTTTTTGTTATGGTAAAATTGATCACAAACTTGGTGACGTCTTTTACCTTCTTCGCATTTCTATCTCGTTTGTTTTTTGGTTCAATCTGTATATTCGTAGCATCAAGTTGTGCAGCAAGTGTTACGCGCTTGTTTAATTGTTTCTTTTCTTCGGAAAGGGTGTTGACTTGTTTTGATGCGGCATTATATTTGCGAGTCACATCATCTATAATTTGTTTTTGCTCGGTAGTGAGACGATTCAATGAGTCAATTTGATTTATATAAGTAACCATTACTTTGCGTAGAGTGGCCAACTCTTTTTTCAGACGGCGAATTTCGGTAGCATTGGTGCTTTTTACTGTGCGTAGTTCTTCAAGAAGACGTTGTGTTTTTACCTGCTCTTGTTCTAGTAAGATTGATAGAGAGTCATTGGATACGGTAAGTTTTATTTCGTCGTATTGCTGGGCGAAATGTGTATATTCATTCTCGAGTTCCTCTTTCTCAAGGGCAAACTCTTCTCTTAATTCACTGTTGGTTCGCTTTTCGCTTACTAAAAGAAAAATTACTGCCAATAGAGCTATCGTTAAAATGGCTATGGCAATGCTGATCATGGTTTTTTTATTCATACTATATACTATAGAATCAATTTATTGCAAAAAATGAATGCAAAAATAATCATTAAGTTTGGGTGTGCGGATTAAAGGAGCTAGGAGGTGTATCCAATTAACGTTTATTCTTAAATATTTAGAGGAGCTTGCTTCCTTTTCGCGTTTTCCACTATCGCATATTCTCATCATTTCTTTCAAGATACCTTTCTATAAAGCCAGTTTTGCAATCTCGACATTTCACATTCGATAACCAATGTTTTCTTTAACTAAAATTATTACGGAAATATTTCTTTAATATCAGGTAACGTTGTATTTTTGCCCGCAAATTAAGAAGGTATTAATTATCAATTTTAAAATAAAAAGAATATGTCAAAAGTAACCGTAGTAGGTGCCGGTAATGTAGGTGCTACTTGTGCAAATGTGTTGGCTTTCAATGAGGTAGCTGATGAAGTAGTAATGCTTGATGTGAAAGATGGTGTTTCGGAAGGTAAAGCAATGGACATGATGCAATGTGCACAATTGCTTGGTTTCGATACAACTCTAGTAGGCTGTACTAACGACTATGAAAAAACTGCTAACTCAGATGTAGTTGTAATCACTTCGGGTATTCCTCGCAAACCAGGTATGACTCGCGAAGAGTTGATCGGGGTGAATGCTGGTATCGTGAAATCGGTAGCTGAAAACCTGTTGAAATATTCTCCAAATGCTATTATCGTTGTTGTTTCTAATCCTATGGATACAATGACTTATTTGGCACTTAAATCATTGGGTGTACCCAAACACCGTATCATCGGTATGGGTGGTGCTTTGGATAGCTCTCGTTTCAAATACTTCTTGTCAGTAGCTTTGGGTTGCAATGCTAACGAAGTAGAAGGCATGGTTATCGGTGGTCATGGTGATACTACTATGATTCCTTTGACTCGCTATGCTACATATAAAGGTATGCCAGTATCTCAGTTCCTTTCTGCTGAAAAGTTGGAAGAGGTTGCAGCAGCTACAATGGTTGGTGGTGCTACGTTGACCAAGCTTCTAGGTACCTCTGCATGGTATGCTCCAGGTGCTGCTTCAGCTTTTGTGGTTGAGTCAATCCTTCACAATCAAATGAAGATGGTTCCTTGTTCTGTTTCTTTGGAAGGCGAGTATGGCCAGGAAGATATTTGTATCGGTGTTCCTGTAGTTTTGGGTAGAAACGGTATCGAAAGAATCGTTGAAATCGAACTGAACGAAGATGAAAAAGCGAAGTTCGAAGCTAGCGCAAAAGCCGTGCGTGCTACTAACGATGCTCTAAAAGAAGTAGGTGCATTGTAATAAGTAGACTTTTTATAATCGCTAAATATTACCTGAAGGTTGTCGTCTATAATAGATGACAACCTTTTTGCGTTGTAAAACATATCATAATTATTGGCTGATTCGTTATAAATTGTTTCCTTTCCAGCGTTTTTTGCTACTAAATGTGAAGCTTTGTGATATGACATTTTTATGAAGCTTATATTTTATATTATGAAATGTGATATATTTGAGTAAATTTGCAGCCTATTTAAAGAGAAAGAGATTATTTTGACGCCAAAAGCCACATATAATTTGACTAATGTAAAGTTGGATAGTGAGGGGTTCCGCACTGTTTTCGATAAATATTATGTATCCTTGTGTGTGTTTGCCAATCAGTACCTCGATGATGCGGATGCAGCAGCGGATGTTGTACAGGATGTTTTTGCTAAACTTTGGATGATTAAGGATGATTTTCTCTATCTCCATCAGGTTAAAGGGTTCTTGTATAGTGCTGTTCGCAATAAGGCTTTGAATGAACTTGAGCATACGAAGGTAGTTGATGAATATATGCGGCTGCAATTGGATAAATTCTCTGATGCCTTCTATCACGATGCGGTTATAGAAGAAGAAACCTATAAACTCTTACTCGAAAATATAGACCGCTTACCTCCGCAGATGAAAGCGATCATTCTTTTGGCACTGCAGGGTAAGAAAAACTCCGAGATAGCCGAAGAATTGCATATATCAAAAGAAACTGTGCATACACTCAAAAAAGTGAGTTACAAGAAGCTTCGCATCGCCATGCACGATCATTACTACCTTCTTCCCGCGCTTCCCCTTGTTTGCGGAATTATTTAAAATAAAAAAAAATACATATACATTCACCCTATATTGTCTTTGACCTGTATTAGTATAAAAGGAAACTATATACTATACAGTAAATGATCAATAAGAACCAATATATTGCCGAACTAATTGCCAAACAACTCTCTGACGTTATTACCGCCGACGAGAAACGTGTTTTGGATAGTTGGCGTAATGAAAGCCTCTCTAACGAGCAACTTTATCAAAAACTCATTCGACCAGAATACATCGGAAAACATTTTGAGAATTATTCTCGTTTCGCGCACGAAGAAGGCTGGGAAAAGGTTAATCAACGTATCCAAAAAAGCGAGCGGCGAAAAAAGCTTCTTCATATACTTTCTTATGCTGCCGCTATTATCCTTCCTATCTGCGTGGTTGGATCTGCATTCTACTTTACTACTCATTCTGAAATTCCTATTCCATCCGAAACTTATGCCTGTGTGACTATAGAGCCAGGCCAAGCCAAAGCAATCCTAACGCTTGATGATGGTAAGGTGCTCAATATTACTGGTCATACTCAACAATCTAGCATGGATGATCTTTTCATGCAGCAAGATTCTGCTACGATTAACTTTCAGGCCGTTTCGCCGCAACTGATGGCCGAAACAATGAAATACAATAAAGTTGAGATTCCCCGTGGAGGAGAATATAAACTGATTCTTTCGGATGGTACTAAAGTACATCTTAACTCAATGAGCTCCTTGCGTTTTCCGGTTTGTTTTAGTGGCAATTCACGCGAAGTAGAGCTGATTGGGGAAGCTTTTTTCGAAGTTTCGCCTAACGCTCGCCCCTTTATCGTGACAGCAAATGGCATGCAGGTCGAAGTGCTGGGCACAGTATTCAATGTTTTGGCCTATCCAGATGAAAATCTTGAAACGACATTGGTCAGCGGATCAGTGAAAATCAATGTGGGCGAGGGGGATAGCTATCTTTTGAAACCTTCTCAGCAGGCCATCCTGTCTGCCACTACGGGCGATGTACAGGTACATACCATCGACACCGAATCTTATGTGTCATGGGTCAATGGTATCATCCATTTTAAAGACCGCCGTCTAGAAGATATCATGAAAACTCTCTCCCGATGGTATGATATGGATATCGAATATGCCACCGAGAACTTAAAGAATATCCGCTTCGGTTGCTATGTAGACAAGTATGATGACATGATTCCCTTTGTGAAACTTTTGGAGCAAACTGGCAAGTTACGAATCGATATAAAGGATAAGCGAATTCTATTTTATAACTAACATATAATTTTATTATGAACATTAAAAGTTACTCTCCTACTAATGTTGGAACAAGAAAATTGAGATGGGCTTTCTATCTGCTTCTCTTCTTGTTCTTGCCAAGTATGATGCAGGCAAATGATGAGGTGTTTGCGCAAACCACGATCACTGCAAGCTTCAGAAATACCAATCTGAATGATGTGCTATGGGAAATTCAGAAGCAGTCTAACTTTAAATTTATCTACAGTACTAACGAAATCGACAAGGTGACGGTCGAAGATTTGAATGTAGAGAACGAAGAGATTGCTTCAGTACTTAATAAGTGTTTGGCCAATAGTGGCTTGACTTATACAGTGCATAATGGAGTGATCGCTATTAAACCCGAACCGCTAAAGGTAGTGACCCCTGAGGTTCGTGCTCCTAAGAGTGTGAAGATCAGAGGTATCATACTCGATGAATTAGGCGAACCGGCTATCGGTGCCAATATTGTGGTGAAAGGTACGACCAATGGCACAATCACCTTTATGGATGGGCGTTTTGAGCTGGAAGTTCCTGAGTTGCCTGTCACATTGATTGTTTCCTATATTGGATACGTGAAGCAGGAAATCAAAGTCACTACTACGCAAGACATCAAGGTCGATTTAGTATCGGACGCTAACATGATGGATGAAGTAGTAGTAACCGGTTATGGTACTTTTAAGAAGTCAGCCTATGCCGGATCAGCGGCTACAGTAAAGACAGCTGAGCTGCAAGATGTACCAGCAGTAGATTTTAGAGATCTTCTTCAGGGTTCTGCTTCGGGCGTACAAATCTCTTCCACTTCAGGTCAGCCAGGTGCATCCAGTTCAGTGAGTATACGCGGTATGGGCTCATTCAATGCTTCTAACTCTCCACTATATGTGATTGATGGGATACCTGTGCGTTCGGGAACTATCAATAGTATGAGTTCGGATGCAGGCCTTGATATTATGTCTACCATCAATAGTTCGGATATCGAGACTATCACTGTTATTAAGGATGCGGCAGCTGCCTCGCTTTATGGCTCGCGCGCGGCCAATGGCGTTATCTTAATCACCACCAAAAAAGGTAAAGAAGGAAAAGCTACCGTTTCGGTAAAGGCCGACTGGGGATTCTCGGACTTCGCGATGGAGTATCGCCCTGTGATGAATGGTGCCGATCGTCGTGACTATATCTACAATGGTTTGGCGGCTGGCCAGATGCGTGATGGCGCTACCGAAGCCGATGCATTGGCCTATGCAGACGCTAATATTGACAAATACGCCCCAATTCCTTGGTGTGGATTTATCGATTGGGATGATATCATGTTCCAGAAAGGTAGTCATCAGACCTACGAGGCATCTGTATCGGGAGGTACGGACAAATTCAAATACTATTCTTCGCTTTCTTATTTAAAGCAAGATGGCATTTCTCTTAACTCGGGTATGAACCGTATCAGCGGTCGTATGAATATCGATTATCAAGCCACATCAAGATTGCGTATAGGCGCCAATGTGCTGATGGCCATTGTGAATCAAGATGTATACAGTGAGGGTACTAGCTATACAGCTCCATTCTATAGCTCGCGCAACTGTGTTGTTCCTTCGGATGCGGTTTATAATGAAGATGGCAGCTGGAATCGCGAATTTATCCGCAATGGCAAGCGCAACCCTCTTCTGGCAGCTACTTATGACTATCAGAAAGAGAATGTTCATCGTACCATGAATACAGTATTTGCCGAGTATGAGTTTATCAAGAATCTCAAGCTGAAGTCTACTTTGAGCTATGACTATACTGTAACCAAGGGTACAGATTGGAGTGATCCACGCACCTCGAATGGCGAAAGTACAAATGGTGCCATGGACAAGAAGTTCTATGAGTTTTCTAAACTAGTATGGGCAACTGCTGCCACTTACCAAAAAACTATCTCTGACAAGCATACGATTGATGTGTTGGCAGGATATGAAATAGATGCTACTTATCGAGATTATCTTTCAGGCTCAGTTACCAACTTTGTGACTGCAGACAAGAATGATGTGAGCAATGGTCAAACTGTGGGTTCTGTGGGAGGTAATTCTACAGAATACCGTATGATTTCCTATCTGACCCGTGCCAACTATGATTATATGAGTAAATATTACTTAGGAGCTAGTTTCCGTATTGATGGTAGTTCACGTTTGGCACGTGGCAATCGCTGGGGTAAATTCTGGTCGGCTTCGGCAGCTTGGCGTGTCATCGAAGAAGATTTCATGGAAGCTCTAAAAGATAACATGTCGGATCTAAAACTCCGTGCTTCGTATGGTGTGAACGGTACATTGCCATCTGACTACTATGGTTATATGGGGTTGAGTAGTGTATCGGATGGTTATTTGGAACAACCTGGCATCATCCAGTCACAAATCGCAAATAGTGATTTGCAATGGGAGACTAATCATAATTTCAATATCGGCTTAGACTTCGGTTTCTGGAATCGTTTGAACTTTACCATCGAATATTACACGCGTACCACTAAAAACCTATTAATGGATTGCCCCATATCTATGACTACAGGTTTTGGTTCATACCTTATGAATATAGGTAAGGTACGCAATAAAGGATTCGAGCTCGAGATCAACTCCACTAATATTGAAAACAAAAACTTTAGATGGAATACTACTTTTAATATATCGCACAATAGAAATGAAATTCTTGTACTTGACGGTGAACAAACTCGTATCATCAGTGGTACCCAGATTCGCGAAGTGGGTAAGTCATACCGCACTTTCTATATGATCGAATTTGCAGGTATTAATCCTGAGACAGGTGCGCCCCAGTTCTACACTAACTCAGTTGACGAGAATGGCAATCTGGTGAAAGATATCACAGAAAATAGTAGCGAGGCCAATGCTATCGTACTAGATAAGCAGGCAGAACCCAAGGTGGTGGGCGGACTTTCCAATACTCTACGCTACAAATGGTTCGATCTGAACTTTACCTTTACTTACCAGTTCGGCGGCTATTCGTATGACAACTGGGCACAGAAAACCGAACATGGTGGTAATGATATGGAAGCCAATATTCCTACCTATTATAAAGATAGCTGGAAGCAGCCGGGCGATGTGACACAATATGAGATATTCATCGCCAGTCCTTCTAATGCGATGAACAAGATTACTACTACCCGCCGCTTGCATAGCTCTGACTTCGTACGTCTTAAGAATCTGACTTTCGGTGTGACTTTGCCAAAACAGCTCACCCAGAAAGCGGGTATCAACAATCTTCGTTTTTATATGTCAGCCAACAATCTATGGATTTGGGCCAAACATGATTACTACGATCCCGAAGCTGTGCGCAACGGAAGTGCCATCTGGGGTACACCCCCTTTGAAAACCGTTACATTCGGTTTGAACATGAATTTCTAATTATCTTAATTGAACAGACTTATGAAAGTATTTAAATATATTCTTCTTGGTGCCACCATTACGCTGACTACATCGTGCGGCGAAAGCTGGCTCGACCTTGAACCATCGACGCAGATTCAAACAGACTCTGCCATCCAAAACCTGTCACATGTAGAGTATTCATTGAACTCTATCTATAATGTGATGCGCAATGCTTATTACTACTCTGGCCGCATGACTTATTATGGTGATGTGACAGGAGATGATGTACAGGCCAATGGTCTGACAAAGCGTACTGCCAACTATTATCTGATGAGTATGACTCGCGACACTGGTCCGTCTACCCATTGGTCATATGCATATCAGATCATTCGCAACTGTAATATCATTCTCGAACAAATCGAGAAGCTCGACTGCGACAGTTCGGATCAGGCACAATACAATGACCTGAAAGGACAAACGCTGACTCTGCGTGGTATGGCTCTTTTCGAACTGACCCGTTTCTTCGGATATCCTTACGCGAAAGACAAGGGTGCATCTTTGGGAGTGCCCATCGTGAAGGAGGTGGTTGACGTCAACTATAAGCCTGGTCGCAATACAGTTGCGGAATGTTATGCAGCTTTCATTAAAGATTTCGAGGAAGCGGTGCCTTTGATGAGTGAAAAGTTCAATAAAGGTAAGGTGAATAAATGGGTAGCAATGGGTTATCTGAGTCGTGCTTACTTATATATGGAACGCAATGAAGAAGCTCTGACCACTGCGAAAGCTGTGATTGCCGGTGCCGAGAGCAACAAATATTCGCTTTGGACAAACGAAGAATACCCTACGGTGTGGGGTAGTGATAGTGATGCATCTAAGCCTGGTGAAGTACTTTTCGAAATGGTAAATCTCACCACCGAGAGTCCGGGTAAAGAGAGTATGGGTCATCTTTGTTGGTCTAGTGGATATAGCGATATGATCTTGACATCTTCTTTTTATCAGTTTTTGACAGAAGATCCGAATGATGTGCGTGCTCAATTGTTTTTGATAAAGAGCAAAAAAGCATATATCAACAAATATCAACCTCAACCCGGAGAAAATGCACTTGATGCCAATATTCCTGTGATGCGTTTATCTGAAATTTACCTTATCGCAGCTGAAGCAGCTAGTAAGTTGGGAAATCGGAACGACGATGCAGTGAAATACTTAAATGCCATCGTTCAACGTGCCAATCCTACTAACAGTGTAGACGGCGAAACCATTACGCTTGATCGTGTTCTTGCTGAACGCCGCAAGGAGTTGTTTGGCGAAGGACATCGTATGTTTGATGCTATTCGTAATCACCGCCGTATTGAGCGTGCTGATGTTTCTGTATCGGCTGTATCTAGCACCAAACACTATGAACTGTTGCCCGAAAGTAAATCATTCGATTGGAATTATTTCCGAGTGGTATTGCCCATTCCAAAAGCAGAAATGAATGCGAACCCTAACCTGGTTCAAAACCCTCAATATGGTAGCTAAAATCGCGTATGAAAAATAATCATTTATCGCGCTTTAAGATATTTGTCGTATTGATGGTGATATCTGTTAGTTCTGGCCTTGCTGCCAGAGCTGACAGTATCAATGGTTGGGATGGTCCATATATATTGATGCAGGCAGATGGGACAGTGCGCATGATCTCTGTTACGGAAGACAATCTGTTGTGCGACACTGTGTTTGCTCATCCGGCCGATGTTAAAGATTTCACGGTGGTAAGTCATGCTGGCCAATACCGATTTGATGTTGCTTTACAACCTGTGCAGCGTCCAAAATGGAAACACAAGCAGCCTCAAGAGGTTTTTGTCTTATCCGATCCACATGGGCGTATGGACTGCATGGTAAGTCTTCTACAGACCAACGGCGTGATAGACGAGAATTTGACGTGGAGTTATGGCAAAAATCATTTAGTGATAATTGGTGATGTATTCGATCGTGGCGATGATGTAACGCAAATACTATGGCTGATTTATAAACTGGAACAGGAAGCTTTTGCCAAAGGAGGGATGGTATCCTTCCAGTTGGGCAATCATGAACCAATGGTACTCAATAATGATATGCGCTATGCCAATGAAAAATATAAAGCATTGGCCGATATGCTTAGGTTGGATTATTCTGATCTTTTCGCTAAAAATACTGTATTGGGGCAGTGGCTTGCCACACGCAACACTATACAGGTGATTGGAAATGACTTATATGTACACGCAGGTCTTAGTAAAACTTTTTATGATCTGGACATAGATATCCCTACGGTCAATAGCGAAATAAGTCGTGGCATTTATTTTAGTAAGGAGCAACGTAAGGCGGATTCAGCTTTGATGGAGTTCCTTTATGGTAGCAAAGGGCCCATTTGGTATCGTGGAATGGTTCGCGATGAAGAAAAATATGACCCATTGGAGTCTCAGGACTTGGAAGCGCTGCTAAAACGCTATAAAGTTTCTCGCATCATTATTGGACATAGCATTTTTCCTGATATCACTGAATTTTATAAAGGGCGTGTGATAGATGTTAACGTCAATAACGAAAAGAATAGGGATGAAGGCCGTGGAAGAGGATTGCTTATCAAAAAAGGAAAAACATATATTGTTGGTGATCACGGAGTGATGAACCAACTCTAACTCTCTTTTAATCATACTATTTTCTTGCTTAATCCGCCAAAGTGTGTAAATTGAACCTGCACTTTCGGCGGATTTCTTTTTTTTTTCTTTTCTCCTTTTCTCTTGGCGGCCTCTTCACCCAGCCTTGCACACCTCTCTGCATAGCCCTGCGCACGCTGCCGTTCAGCCTTGCTCACCGCGTAAAGCAGCCTCTTTCGCGCGCCCGCATATAATAAGAGGTATAAGGCATTCATCCCCAGCATGTTAACGAAAGACAAAAATAAAAAGCTAAAGCGCACACTGACAGGCTGTTGATGAGAATCCTCAGGATGATCCGGAAAGAAATAGTTGAAAAGATTTGGTGTGCGTGGTAAAACCCCCTACTTTTGCATCCGCTTAGCAAGAGAAGCTGAGCCTTTGATTCTTGAAATGATGAAGTGTTGATGCGAGGGCATTCTTGGTTCAGTCATAGTACCAACCATGGCAGAATGGACAAAGAACGGGCCGGAAAACAAAAACCAAAATAAATGTGAAAACATTTGGTGGTTGATTTCAAAACCTCTACTTTTGCATCCGCTTTTGAAAACAAGGCGATCGTTGAGCTGAGCGATGCTCGATGGGGTCAGGAATGACCTTGACGTGATGAGTGGATGGACAGAGAGTTCATGGTGGTTTTCTCCTTTCGACAAGAGAGTGAAGTAAGCAAAACGCCTCGGACGGAGCCTGGAAACAAAAATCAAAATAAATGTGAAAACATTTGGTGATTAGAAACAAACCTCTTACCTT
>CAMTPC010000004.1 GCA_947074295.1 uncultured Bacteroides sp.
ATATATTGCATCCTATGACGGTACATTTTCCTATAGCATTAATACTTGTTTCATGTTTGCTTGCTATCATTTATTTGATTCGTAAACATGATATTGGTATGTCAGATTGTATAAAAACCCTCGTCATTTTGGGCTGTTTGGGTGCTTGGGCTGCTGTCATTACGGGCAACTATCACATGGAACTCACTCCGGAAGCCGAAAAAATAAAAAATATACATCACAGCTTTGCAGGCTGGACGGCAGCAATTATCACGTGCCCTGCTGCTATATACCTGTTGTCCTATTTTATAAAGGAATCATTGCCTAATTGGTTGTACTGGTTAGCTTTTATACTATTAGGAGCTGCAACAATTCTGATAGCTGTGACGGGGTATTTTGGAGGATATATTGTTTACAACGTTATGCTTTAAGTTTCATTTAAATAGTTTTCAGTATGGATATTAGTGTTACAGATAAGATCGATAAAAAGGATGAAGAAGAATTGATTCAACATCTTGCAGATTATAATTACACCCAAGCTCATAGCAAGCCTGGCGAATTGGGTGTATTCCTGCGCGATGATAATGACAGAATTATTGCAGGACTGATTGGGCATACATGGGGCAAATGGTTATTCATCAAAACCCTATGGGTACACGAAGATTATCGGGGCAGTGGACTTGGCGCACGCATTCTGACAATGGCTGAAGATAAAGCCGTTGAAAAAGGGTGCAAATTTGTATTTCTAGATACATTTAGTTTTCAGGCTCCTAAGTTTTATCCAAAAATGGGGTATCAAGAATCTTTCACACTGAATGAGTGTCCAATAAATGGAACAAGGATCTATTATACTAAAAAACTTGGTAGTTAGACATTAATTAAATCTATTTCTTTTGAGAAGTATTACTATACTATTTACTGACTAGGGCTACCCAATATGCTGAATAGTCCTAGTCGGCATGCTGAATGGCCCTAGCCAATATGCTGAGAACATCTTCTCAATAATGCTACTATTTACCATTGATTTTCAATTCTTTACATCTATTGCATTTTTCGTTAAAAACAATCACTTTGCAATCATAAAAAAAAATAATCTGCTATCTTTTTACATTAAGATAACAGATTATTTATTGTTGAGCTGCCTTTTAAGTATTTGTCATTTTAATAAACATCTTTGGACTCATTGAGAATCTTATATAGTTCATCGCAGTCTTGTTGTAATTCTGCATGAAGTTCTTTAGCCTCATCGGGCATCATCTGCGTAAGAGCAGCATATCGATCTTCGCCTGCAAGGAAAGTAGGCATAGTTCCATCAGGTTGCTTGTAATCAACACTCAATGGATCTTTACCTGCTTTTGTCAAATCCGGATTGAATCTATAAAGTGCCCAATATCCACAAGCCACCGCATATCCTTCTTCCAAAATGCTTGTACCCATGCCAGCACGCAGTCCTTGATTGATGCACGGACAATAAGCAATGACGATAGAAGGCCCTTCATATGCCTCGGCTTCACAAAGAGCGTTTATAGCATGTTGCTTGTTGGCACCGATGGCGATGGAAGCCACATATACATTACCATAGGTCATCATCATACGACCCAATTCTTTTTTATTGGTACGCTTACCTGCTGACGAGAATTTGGCGATAGCACCAAGTGGTGTAGCTTTCGATGTCTGGCCACCTGTATTAGAGTAACATTCTGTATCAAGTACAAGTATATTCACATTTTCGCCCGACGCCAACACATGATCAAGACCAGCAAATCCGATATCATAAGCCCAACCATCGCCTCCAATGATCCATACTGATTTCCTGCCAAACATATCAGCATTGTTTCGCATCTCATTAAATATTGAATTATCAACGACATCTTTTATAGCCGATAATACTTTCTGGCCAAGTGCATAAGACTGATCTGGATCATCTTTGGCTGCTTTCCAAGCATTAAGTGCTTGTTGAATATCTACCGGAAGATCCTTCATCGTTAGAGCCTCATCGACCAATAATTCCAACCGCGCTCTCCGTTGTTTCACAGCCGTAGCTATGCCATAACCATATTCAGCATTGTCCTCGAACAGCGAATTACCCCAAGCTGGTCCATGTCCATTCTTGTTTTTAGTAAATGGCATACTAGGCATACTAGCCCCCCATATAGAACTACATCCAGTAGCATTAGCAATCAGCATTCGTTCACCAAACAGCTGTGTTACTAGTTTCACATAAGGGGTCTCTCCACATCCAGCACAAGCCCCAGAGAACTCCAACAATGGTTGAAACAACTGTGAGCCTTTGATGCTATTGCGTGGCAGCAGACCATCTTTCATGGAGATATGCAACTGTGCAAATTCTAGATTAATGCGTTGTTCATCCACCTCATCACTATAGAGTTTAAACGACAATGCCTTGGCTGGACAAACATTGATACAGCTACCACATCCTAGGCAGTCATCGGGATAGACCTGTATGCGATAGCTCAAATCCTTGAAAGCAGGACCACCTGTTGCAGCTTTTGTCGTAAATGTATTTGGCGCACCATTCATCTCGTCTTTTGTAGGTAGATAAGGTCGTATCGCTGCATGAGGACATACAAAGGAACACTGTGTGCATTGGATACATTTATCAATATCCCAATAAGGAATCTGATAGGCCACACCCCTCTTTTCATAAGCGGTAGTTCCCACAGGAACGAAGCCGTCTGGTGAAAATTTAGATACCGGCAGATCATCCCCTTTCATCGCCAATATAGGTTTAGATACATAGCGAATGAAATCTGGTTCAATAACAGGCTTTTGAGGGTCATCTTTTGCGTCTTTCCATGCATCAGGATAGTTAATCTGAATCAATTCGGCAATGGCAGAATCTAAGGATTTCCAATCCTTATCAATCACGGCCTGACCTTCTTTGGCATAAATCCTTTGTATATCAGATTTCAGTAAAGTAATAGCTTTATCGTAGTCAATGATATTGGCTAATTTAAAGAAAACTGCTTGCATAATCATATTGATGCGCACGCCCAATCCCACTTCGGCAGCTACTTTCATTGCATCAATGTTATAGAACTTCAATCCCTTTTGGGCAATTGTACGACGCATTTGTGCGGGTAATCTTTTTTCCATATCTGCCAATGTCCATGCCGAGTTAAGGACAAATGTACCGCCAGGAATGATATCCTCCAACATATCAAACTCCTTGACATAGCTGCATTTGTGACAAGCCACGTAGTTGGCTCGCATGATAAGATAAGATGATAAGATAGGATCTATCCCAAAACGTAAATGTGATACTGTATAACCGCCTGACTTCTTCGAATCATGTGAGAAGTAAGCTTGAATATGCATATTGGTATTTTCGCCTATGATACGTGCAGCTTGTTCATTGGCACTAATCGTTCCATCCGAGCCAAAGCCATAAAACTTACATTGTATAGTTGATTGAGGAACGGGATCAATAACCTCATTGATTGATAAAGAGAGATGAGTGACATCATCATTGATACCAATCGTAAAAATTGGTATCAGTTTAGCAGACTGCATATTATCAAACACTGCTTTTACCATACTAGGCGTGAAATCTTTTGAACTCAATCCATAACGCCCACCCAAGACTTTAACTTTTAAATCATTGGTTTGAATCGCTGTACAAATATCTTGAAAAAGAGGTTCGCCTTGCGCTCCTGGTTCTTTTGTCCGATCTAGAACAGATAAGATCTTAACAGATTTAGGAAGTGCTGCCAATAAATGCTCTACAGAGAAAGGACGATATAGGCGCACTTTAACTAGACCTACTTTCTGATTCTGCTTTAATAGATATTCCACCACTTCTTCCACCACATTGCAGCTAGATCCCATTGTGAGGATGACATATTCAGCATCAGGTGCACCTACATAATCGAATAGATTATATTGTCGTCCAGTAAGCTGCCCCACTTTCTTCATATTACTTTCCACAATGGCGGGTGTTGCTAGATGGAAGGAGTTGGATGCTTCCTTATTCTGGAAATATACATCGGGATTCTGGGCTGTGCCTCGCATATTTGGATTCTCAGAATTCATGGATCGTGCTCTGAAAGCATTTACCTTATCCCAATCAACCAATGGGCGAATATCTTCATAGTCAATCATCTCAATATTCTGAAGCTCGCTAGACGTACGCATACCATCCATAAAATGACAGAATGGAACAGATGAGTCTATGGCTGAAAGATGTGCAACCAAAGCAAGATCCATGCACTCCTGGACAGAAGAAGAAGCCAAGAAAGCAAAACCGGTATGGCGACATGCCATTACATCTTGATGATCTCCAAAGATGGAAAGTGCATGTGCAGAAATAGAACGCGAAGTTACATGAAATACTGCTGGCAATAATTCACCTGCTATTTTGTACATATTAGGGATCATCAACATTAGACCTTGCGATGCTGTAAAGGTAGTCGTGAGTGCTCCACCCGATAAACATCCGTGCACTGCACCCGCAGCCCCTAGCTCCGATTCCATTTCATGTACCACCATGGTTTGCCCCATCAGATTCTTGCGTCCGTCCACTGCCCACTGATCAGCCAGCTCACCCATATCTGACGCAGGCGAAATGGGATAAATCGTAGCAGCGTCAGACATAGCGTAGGCTATATAAGTAGCGGCTGTACAGCCATCTACAATTTTTCTACTAGTAGCCATATTAGTTATTGATTTATGGTTATATATTCTTCTTATTTTTGTCTATTCCCAAACTCTTCACGAAGAGAAGTTCCTTCTTGATTTAGTTTTGGTGCCGGGGGGCGTGTTGATGAATCTGGAAAACCACTAATCTTGATAGGCATGCCAGGCATCATCACGCCTCCCGATTCGACTAACATTTTTCTATCATGTATTTCGGGAAGTTTCATCGCCTCTTCTACCGTCAAGATAGGACCAGCAGGGACACCAACTTTATCGATTACCTTCAACCAATGATCGGCATTTTCATTCATCAATTTTTTCTCGAGTATTGTTTTAAGTTCATTCTCATGTATCACCCGTTCTTGATTTGTAGCAAACCGTGAATCGGTAATGAGTTGAGATAAATCCAATGCCGAACAAAGTTTAGCAAAAAGATGATCATTACCACAGCAAATAGCTATGTATTTATCTTTGGTCTTATAAATATCAAAAGGCGAAATATAAAGATCACGGTTGCCAACTCTCCCTGGCGACACACCTGTAGCTAGATAAGTGAGTAAGCCTTGTTCTAAAAAAGAAACAGCTGAGTCAAACATGGCAATATCTACATATGCGCCCCTTCCCGAGTGATTTCGTGCATAAAGAGCAGTTACAATACCACCAAAAAGATAAAGTCCTGTAGTCATATCAACCACAGAAGTACCAGCTCTTACTGGAGGCCCATCAGGGAATCCAGTTTGCATCATCAAGCCACTCATAGCCTGAATGATAGTGTCGTATGCAGGAAATTGGGAAGCCGCTCCTGACTGACCAAAGCCCGAAAGCGATGCATAAATCAATCGGGGGTTCAAAGCAGATAACACTTCATACGAAAAGCCGAGTTTCTCCATAGTACCAGGACGGAAATTCTCGGCGAGTATATCCGCTTGTTTCACCATGTTCAAGAAAATAGTCTTATCATCTTCTTTTGTTAAATCAAGCATAATACTCTCTTTACCTCTATTGACAAAAGAATATTCTAAGGATTCTCCTTTAACAAACGGACCCCAGTAGCGTGACTCATCACCATCGGGAGGTTCCTCGATTTTAATGACTCGCGCACCAAGGTCGCAAAGTATGTTTGTGGCGAACGGTCCACTCAACACATGGGTCAGATCGACTACCAATAATCCTGCAAAAGGACCTTGTTTTTTAGTTTCATTGTCCATTTAGCAGAGATTTTGTTTTTAATGCATATTGGCAACAAGTCCTGCCAGCCAATACCAGAAGGGGCAGGTTCCCATAAAGAGGAAGGTGCTCATTGCTAACGATGAGGTACCAGTCCGAACATAGATTTGGTAACGACTGCCAATGATAATTCCTGAGAAGGCTGGAGGCAATGCACCTGCCATAACCAACATTTGCAGATTGATAGGTTCCATATGAAACAACTTCCCGACAATCAACAATGCGCCAGGCATCAAGAATAATTTAATAAGTGTATTGTAACAAATTTCCCAATCAAACTGAACTTTTTGTGCTGACAAGGTTACACCTGCAGCAAAAACGGCAACACCAGCATTAGCCTTAGCAATCAAATCAAATGTAGGATCCAACCCTTTTGGGAAACGAATACCTATAAGAATGAAAATTACTGCCAAGATAGGCGCCCATACAACTGGTTGTTTTAAAGCGTTAAGAAAAGCATTGCTTCCTTTTTTCTTTTTTTCAGGAGCAGCAGGTTGAGTTGGGGCAGCACCTGGTGTAGCTGTAGTGGTAGAAGATGCCGGAATAGGTGTGGTGTCTGGATCTAATAGGTAGAGACCAATAGGAATAGTAATAGCATTAACCACAATGGCTACGATTGCAATCACCAAACCAGTACTTGTATTAAAACCGTAAATAGGTTCTAATACGGCAAATCCCAAGAATCCAATAGTAGGAGAACCAGCTATCAAAGCACACACCGCAGCTTCTTTCTTACTATGTTTGAAGAACTTCTTGCAACCGAAGAAAGCCCACATGAAACATGCTACAATTACCACAATACTGATGATTAATAGCTTCAAGTCTTCGAAAAGCAAATGCCTATCAGCCTTAACTATAGACAAAAACAAAGCAGCAGGTAAAGCGTAGTTCAATACTAGTTTATTGAAGCTTCGCGCGTTTTCTCCTGTAAAAGCATTTGTTTTTCCGGATAAGTATCCGAGTAGCATTATCACGAATATAGGTAACAATGCATTTAATATCATTTGTCCAAATTCCATATAATAGAGTTTATGATTTTAATTGCGTGCTGCAAGTGTTTATCATTCATGCAGCACACAATTATTTCAGGTTAGTAACTGATTAACTTTTCAATGCAGTCGAAGGGTTCAAATTACCAATATGCCCACTTTCCAGACCTACTGAGGGATCGATCTTCACATCAATCATACAAGGTTTTTTAGAAGCAATTGCTTCAGTTAACGCTTTAGTCAATTCGGCTGGCGTTTCAGCATAATAAGATGTTCCACCAAAAGCTTCAATAATCTTCTCATAATGCGCATCAGGCATCAAAGTTGTAGGTGATGGATCGGTTCCACCACTTAGATTAGGGCTATCGCCCTTATAGATACCGCCATTATTGAATACTACAACCGTAATGGGAAGTTTGAAGCGACACATTGTTTCTACTTCCATTCCACTAAATCCAAATGCACTATCACCATGGATAGATACTACTTGTTTGCCGGTAGTAATAGCTGCTCCTAGTGCGAAACCCATACCAATACCCATTACGCCCCATGTACCACAATCCAATCGTTTCCGTGGTTCGTACATATTTATCACATTACGAGTATCATCGAGAGTGTTAGCACCTTCGTTCACTAGATAGTAATCTCTTTGTTTATCTAATACATCACGTACAGCTTTAAGGGCATTGAAAAAATTCATAGGTTCGGCAGTCGAAGCCAACTTAGCTTCCATTTTCTGAGCATTCACAGCTTTATCCTTATTGATGGCATCCATCCACGAAGGATCAACTTTTATTTGATGTTTTGCTAACCCATCAACAAATGCCTGCATACTTGAAACTATATCACCAGCTACGGGAGCATCTATAGGACGATTGCTGTCAAACTCCTTGGGTTCAATATCAAGTTGCACAAATTTAACTGCTGGATTCCAATGTTTACCTTTTCCATGGCCGAGCAACCAATTAAGGCGCGCACCTATCAGAATAACCACATCCGCACCTTTCATTACGAATCCACGAGCAGCAGCGGCACTTTGTGGGTGATCGTCAGGTAACAAGCCCTTAGCCATAGACATAGGCAAGAATGGAATACCTGTTTTCTCGATAAATGCTTTGATGGTGTCATCAGCTTGCGCATAAGCAGCACCCTTACCCAAGATAATCAAAGGACTCTTAGCACTTGCAATCAAAGAAAGTGCTTGGTCAACAGAGGCGGCCGAAGGAATTGAAGCTGGAGCAGGATCTACAACTGTGAAAAGTGTCTTATCTGCTTCATCTTGATCCATGGTGGCTGCAAGCATAGCTGTTGTTAAATCCAAATAAACACCTCCAGGACGACCTGAAGTAGCCGCACGAATAGCTCTCGCTATACCAGTAGCTACATCTTCAGGCTTATTAATACGATAGGCTGCTTTACAAAAAGGCTTAGCAATATTCATCTGATCCATTTCTTCATAGTCCCCTTGCTGAAGATCAATTATGGCACGATCACTAGAACCACTTATCTGAATCATAGGGAAACCATTAGTTGTTGCATTGGCCAATGCTGTGATTCCATTCAGGAAACCAGGTGCAGATACTGTCAAACAAATACCAGGCTTTTTCGTTAAATAACCAGCAATTGCTGCAGCATTCCCAGCCGATTGTTCATGACGGAAACCAATATAACGTATACCTTCTTCTTGTGCATGACGTGCCAAATCTGTAACAGGGATACCCACAACTCCAAATATAGTATCTATTCCATTCTTTTTTAAAGCTTGAACTACGATGCGCATACCATCAGTGAGATTCTGAGGCTGTGCTTGAGATTGGGTTTGATTTTGTTCTGTTGTCATAAATAATACCTCCTAATTAAAAAAAATACTTGAAAATGTCTTGTAGCCGGATATCAACTACAAGACTTCTCTACTTAATTATTTGCAAACTACATGATCAGCGCGGAATTTAGCAATATCCGCATCAGTATAGCCCACTTCTTTAAGAATAGCATCTGTATCAGCACCCAATGCAGGAGCTGGAGTTACAACAGGCGTAAAACTTGAGAGTTTTGGAGGACAACCAATAGTAACGAATTTACCACGTTTAGGTTGATCTACCTCTACCAAAGTGCCACATTTATAAAGTGACTCATCCTTCATAATCTCGAGCATGCTCAATACAGGACCACAAGGAACACCCGCTTTGCCCAAAACATTCACGATATCTCCTTTTTCTTTATTGATAGTATATTCTTCTATACCTTTGTAGAGTTCTTCTTTTACCAGCTGACGTGCTTCAGCGGTATTAAATTTAGGATCAGTTATCCATTCGGGCTTTCCTAGAGCCTCGCAAGCTTCGTTGAATGCCTTTGCCTCATTTTGCAATACGATGTACACATATGCATTTGGATCAGTTTCCCAACCTTTACATTTGTAGCACCAGCCCAAAACTTGACCACCTTCAACATTTCCAGCACGTGGAACGGCATCACCAAATTTCTCACCTGGATATTGTGGAAGATGCTTCAATACATGAATATTGTTGAGCATGATCTGGTCACGAAGTTTGATACGACAAAGATTCAATACTGCATCTTGCATTGATTGCTGAACAAAACATCCTTCACCGGTCTTTTCACGTTGCATTAGTGCTGCTAATAGGCCGATACACAGATGCATACCAGTATTGCTATCACCTAGAGCAGCGCCTGATTGGGTTGGAACGTTATATTCGCCTTCCCACCATCCTGTAGTAGATGCTGCACCACCTGCACACTGAGCTACAGGCTCAAACGCTTTCACACTAGCATAAGGAGAATCATCGTTAAACCCTTTAATAGTGCCATAGATACATTTTGGATTCATTTTATGTACATCTTCCCATGAGAAGCCTAATTCATCAGCAGCACCTGGATGAAGATTCTCTACGAAGATATCAGCACTTTCAATGAGTTTTGTGAGAATTTCCTTTCCCTCGGGAGATTTTGCATTTAATTCGATTGAACGCTTATTACAATTCAATTGTAAAAAGTACAAACTATCAAGATCAGGATAATCAAGAAGTTCAGTACGCGTTGGATCTCCTGAACCAACACGTTCAATTTTAATCACATCGGCTCCTAACCAAGCCAACATTTGTGTACAAGACGGACCAGATTGTACTTGAGTCCAGTCTACAACTTTAATACCTTTTAATGGTGCAACATTTTGTGAAGTTGAAGCCATAATAATTCCTCCTAGTTAAAATTGTGTTATATTAAAAATCTATGATATAGATAATTTATTCTATTTCATTACTTTAAACACATTTTTAGGAGGAATGTTCAGGTAATAACTTGGAGTCATTAAGTTTAAATTTCTAAACTATTAACAAATCAAAGTAGGATATAATTGTTTAATAGAACATTAAAAAAGGCAGAATAGAACAAATTGAAAAATATAACAATAATCTATCTAGTTGTCAATTCACACACTATATAATTTCGTTTAGCTTTGTTATAAAAGTGGGTTTATTTCATCTACTTCTCGTATCTTAAAATATCAAATTCGAAAATATATCCGATTAATTGATATATTTAGGAAAGCAAGAATATTAGCTATAAATTACGATTATCTATATAAGATAAATATGATCAGCAGATCAAATAAGGATAAAAGAATTATTGAACAAAATATTAAATTCAGAGTCATTTTAATATTCGATATAAATCCATCCTAGATCATTACTTTTTAAACCAAATAGCTAGTCACTCATTATACAAATAAGTTTTTTTAACTATAAAGATTTTATCTAAGAAAAGTGCAAAAATAAGTATTTAGCTCAAATCAGATAACTATAGTTTCAAGATATCGGGCCAATAATTATTGTCTGCGCTTGTTATTGCTACTGTATAGTCCAGTGTTCCATCTTCAGAATAAAAAAGAGCATATTCTTTATCGCCACTTTGTACTTCAAGAAGATACATAGCAGCATGTTGTGGAAAAGTAAGTTTTGTTTGATTATCCAATACATAGTTGGCATACTCACTATCAGAGAATGCTGTATCTACTGCTGAGGGCAAGTCGATTCTGAATATCTCTTCTTCACTCATCACCCAATCAGCATCTTTGTTGAACCATACATGAAGCTCTACTCCATTTACCCAGCAGTCAGCCACTTCATAATTGCCCTTTTTACTCCATGTTACATTTTCAACATTCGGATATAAATCCTTCAAAGCCGTAGTAATATCTGGGTTTGTAGGAATATAAGGGTTGTCCACACTACCACAACCCATTATCATAAAAGATAAAATGAAAGAAAGGAATATAATCTTTTTCATAACCATTCAAATTAAAGTAATAGAAATCTAAATAGAATAATCACCATACCCTATTAACGGTCAGAAAAGTCCAAATGATTACTGAAAACAATAGTATTTATTTGTTTTCAAATCATTTAACAACATAAAGAACTTGACGAGTTTAAATCAAATTTCGTCTGGGGAATAAATATCTTCAAGTTGCTCATCTTTTTTCATGCTCACCTTACCATCTGAAGTTATGGTAATCGATACAGGAATATAGAGATCTGTTTGAGGATAACATATACTTGCTGCAAACAAAAAACCTGCAGATGTGGTCTTATTAAAAACCATTCCTTCAAGAATAGATTTTCTTAGAAAAGCATTGTCTATTATAGAAGAAAAGTCCTGTTTAGTGAAAGTTTTATTGAAGAACTTGTTACCGCCACGTAGCAGCGTTAATTCTATTATATTATCAGTGTATAGTTCTCCCATTTCACTCATCACTTTAGGCAATGACTCATCAGGCTGTCTATTAATTATAGAAGTATAAGCTATATCCCTGAACGTAAAATTATTTTCTGCTTTCGAAGTCTGAAGACTTTTTGCACCATCAGCACTTTTTCCTTCTTGGAGTAGCATACCAGATTCATTCCTATTTGTTGTGCCACTTTGTGATTTGCCACCGCCACAACTCATCATGGCAAGTAAACTAAATACTATACAAATTTCATAGATTGTCTTTCTCATCTACTCTCAAAATTAAGAACACAAAGATATAAAATAGAATCTATATTACAAAAGCATAATAAAAAAGCCATGTTCACATCGCAATGAACATGGCTTTTTTGACTATTTCTAGTAACTAAGAATTATTTGTTTTTGTTTTTACCATTACCTTTTTTACCTCTTTCTCCGTCTGGATTTGCTTTGTCACGTTTAGATTTCTGCTCCGTATATTTAGCATACTGTTCTGGAGTTAAGATAGCTTTTAGTTTAGCGTCATAGGCAGTGGCAGCGGCTTCTCTTTCTTGTCTCATTTTCTCACGAGCTTCTTTAGCTTCCGCACTATTGCGATCGGCTTTGTCTGCAGGTTTTTCAGGACGATTAGCAGCGAATTGTTCGGCTTGTGCCAAGTTCAATTCTAACACTTTTTGTTTTTGAGCATCAGTCAATGATAGATCTTTAGTCATACGCTCAGTCATTTGCTCTGCACGCGCTTTGGGATCTGTATTACCTTTTTGACCTCCTCTACCTTGACCTTGAGCCATTGCTATACCACTCATCAATACTACTGCTAATAATAAAACGATCTTCTTCATAATTGTTTCTATTTTTTTAAATCACTTGATTAATACTATTATTTTTTGTTGCAACTGATTATATGACAACATTGGTTCCTAAAAGTTTAATTCAACATTTGTGTTTTAACACAAATACACAATCATTTTAAATAATAGCATATAAACAATGAGATAACAAATGATAGATATACACCTAATATCCAGATCAATACAACATCCATCACTATTTAAATAAGAGCCTTGAAAAATTTCTTGAAGTTATCATATTCTCCATAACAAACTAAAACATCATCTTTTTGAATCTTATAGTCTTCTGCCAAGCCATTCGCTATTTTTGATTCATTTATTGCGAAACCAACACAATTCACCAACGTACCTTGTTCCTTTACTCCAATTATTTTAATCTGAAATTCTTCTTCCAATTTTAATTCATTCACCGAATATCCTACCATTCTATCAGGCACTTTAAACATAGCCACATAATAAGTATCATCAATCTTGAAAGATTGAATTGAAGCATCAAATTCCAATTGATCCACAAAATCGCGTGCGGCATATTCTTCTGGAGATAAAATACGTGCAAGATTAAATGCCTGCAAAATGGCTTTATGGACAGAATCAACAGCACGGGCAAATATTTGTTTTGTTTTTCGCTCCTTTAGCAGAGCCACAATACGGATAGAAGCACCAAAATTTTCACCTATTGCTACTATTACGGCATCCACACTCGATAGTGGTAGAATATCCAAAGCATGACTATCACTGGCATCAAGAACAAAAGCGGTCGCTATTTTATCTTTAATATTCTCGACTCTACTTTCATCTATGTCAGCACCAATTACTTCGTGACCCATATTGGTGAACTCTTCAGCCAGAACTGTACCAAAATTCCCCAAACCAATTATAATATATTTCATATCAGTTGATTATTATGTCATCTTTTGGATAACTATAGTTTACAAATTTCTTCTGTTTGATGATACCCAACATTAATGTAATGAGACCTACTCTACCGACAAACATTAATGCTGAAATCAATAATTTACTCTTAAATACCAGCAATGATGTAGAATCTAAGCTCGATCCTACGGTACTAATCGCCGAGATACATTCAAATACAATCGAGATTATTGGCATTTCGGGTTGCCAGATTGAGATAAGGAATATCGAGACAAAGAGTATCCCCAAAGACATAATTACAGTAGCATTAGAGCGCCGAATAGATTCTTGTGAAATCTGACGGCGAAAAATGTTCACTTTATTTGTGCCGCGCAACACGGCATGCATATTCAGCACCACTGCCGCGAACGCATTGACCTTGATACCACCGGCAGTAGATTGTGCTGCACCACCAATCCACATCAGAACAATATAGATCAATACAGATTGCAAAGTAAAGGCTGATAAATTAACACTATTGAAACCTGCCGTGCGCGGACATACAGCATTAAAGAAAGCCTGTGTCCATTTATCGCCCACTGGCATACCCGCAAAAGACTCATTCCATTCGAAATATAAAATCGACAATGTACCTAACACAGTAAGAATCACTGTCATGATAAGGACGATACGCGTATTGAGTTCATACAGATGCTTCTTCTTGTAGCTTGAAAATTTGAAAGTGCATAACGCCTTCCAAAAATGCTTCATATTATAAAATATAATATCCTTGAAGTTCACCAAAATTGGAAAACCTATACCTCCTAGTAATATTAAGAAAGAAATAATCACATAGAAGCCATTATGATTAGTCATTAATTTATAGTAACCTAAATTATTGGGGACAGTCGAAAAACCGGCATTACAAAAAGCAGAAATAGAGTGAAACGCAGAAAAGCCAATTTCTTCTTTTAAAGTCATATCTAATGTTCCATGTATACTGACCCATATCAATGCCATTCCTATAATTTCTATGAAGAGTGTAAAAAACAAGATATAAAGAAGAGTTGAAAGCAGAGAGTTTAAAGATTTTGAACTAACCATGTCGCGGACAACCAATTGATTATAAAGAGAGGTATTACCCATAAAAAACATCGCAAAAAAGCTGGTTAGAGTCATGATTCCCAATCCACCGATTTGCACCAATATAATGATGACCACCATTCCCATGGTGGAAAAGGTCGAAGATACATCGACTGTAGTTAAACCCGTGACACAGACTGCGCTTGTTGATGTAAATAGTGCATCAATCCAGGCCAATGTCACCCCTGGCTGAGTGGAACGAGGAAGTAAAAGCAAGCCTGTTCCGATAAGTATAATAACCAGGAAGCTGACTGCCAAGATCAAAGAAGGGTTTGTTCGTTTCCCTAACAGTCTAACAAGGGTATCAGACAGATTAAGTAAGGAAAATAAAGCCAAGATGGTTAATCCATAAGCCTCACTATGAAAAAATAGCCAAAACTTTGCCGCGAAACCATGCCCTCCTGGATGGTGAAAAACAACAGGAACCAATGTCAGATAAAGCAGACCACTCAGTATAAACGTGAGATGCTTATAACGATTTTTGAAGTTATGAAAATTAAGAAGAAAGTTAAGTGAGATATAAACCAAATAAACGATCCAAATCCAGCGGTATAAAATCTTTAAGTAATGAATATCCTCAGCAGTCATTGGAAATCCATATTGATAGACCACGCCTATTATCAGCAGCAAGGACGCGATGTTTGTCAAAACAGCGAATAAAGCCAATATAAAACGTATATATGGGCCCAGTAATTTGTTTTGATAAAGCAGAATTTTATGATATAGTTTCATCGATATTGCAACAATAAATATTGATTATTAAGAAAAATAACACATACTACTATATATTTGTTGACTTTTTAACGCGTTTTTTAAAATAATTCATATATTTGGCCGTCAAAAAACTAAAGATTGAAACCTATGAGCAATAAAACGAAAAGATACATTCTTCCCGAAGAAGAAATTCCACACTATTGGTATAACATCCAGGCAGATATGGTAAACAAACCTATGCCACCTCTACATCCAGGCACAAAGCAGCCTCTTAAAGCAGAGGATTTATACCCTATTTTCGCAGAGGAGTTATGTCGTCAAGAGGTAAACCAAACGGATACATGGATAGAAATTCCAGAAGAAGTACGCGAAATGTACAAATACTATCGTTGCACGCCATTGGTACGTGCCTATGGACTGGAAAAGGCACTTGGTACACCTGCTCATATTTATTTCAAGAATGAGAGCGTGAGTCCTATGGGTTCACACAAATTAAATTCGGCTATTCCACAAGCCTATTATTGTAAGAAGGAAGGTGTCACACATGTAACTACAGAGACTGGCGCTGGACAATGGGGAGCATCATTAGCTTATGCTGCTAAACTATTCGGTTTAGAAGCAGCTGTATATCAGGTAAAAATCAGTTATGAGCAGAAACCTTATCGTCGAAGCATCATGCAAACCTTTGGTGCACAAGTCACTCCTTCCCCATCTATGTCAACCCGAGCTGGGAAAAACATCTTAACGGAACATCCGAACCATCAAGGTTCATTGGGTACAGCTATCTCGGAAGCTGTAGAATTAGCTCAAAGCACTCCCGGATGCAAATATACCTTAGGTTCTGTATTGAGTCATGTAACATTGCATCAGACTGTGATAGGTCTCGAAGCCGAGAAACAAATGGCCATGGCCGGGGAATATCCAGACATTGTCATTGGATGTTTTGGTGGTGGTTCCAATTTTGGCGGTATTTCCTTCCCATTCATGCGCCACAACATATTGGATGGAAAGAAAACACGATTTATCGCGGCTGAACCCGCTTCTTGTCCTAAGCTAACACGCGGTCAGTTCAGATATGATTTTGGTGACGAAGCGGGTTATACTCCTTTATTACCGATGTATACTCTAGGGCACAATTTTGCTCCTGCCAATATTCATGCTGGCGGTTTGCGCTATCATGGTGCTGGTGTTATTGTTTCACAACTTCTCAAAGATAAGATGATGGAGGCAGTAGACATCACTCAGCTCGATTCATTCGAAGCCGGTTGTTTATTTGCACAAGCAGAGGGTATCATTCCAGCTCCCGAATCTTGCCACGCTATAGCAGCAGCTATCCAGGAAGCTAAGAAATGCATCGAAACTGGTGAGGAAAAAGTCATTCTCTTCAACCTTTCTGGACATGGTCTGATTGATATGTCATCTTACGATAAGTATCTTGCAGGAGATTTAGTGAATTATTCATTATCCGATGAAGAGATTACTAATAACATTGAAAAACTGGATAGTTTGATTTAAGCTACTCCGTAACATATATACTAAAAGATCCGAAGCGAATTACAATCATTCGCTTCGGATCTTTTAGTATGCTATCGGTCAGTCCTATCAGCTTCGTGATACTTGCAGACCACTATCAGACAATGACATCTCCACAAAACGCGCCAATGGATTCAAAGGATTATCCGTCAAGATACGACGAATTGCTGCAGCCGCCTGCGGATCCTTAGCCACCATATACAGATAGCCACCTCCACCCGCTCCCGGCAATTTATAGCCCAAAGTATAATCTTTAATCTTATCAATAATCGCTTCTACAGCAGGTGGATTTGTACCACTATCCAAGGCTTTGTTTTGCGCCCAGGTCTTACCAATCAACTTACCGTATTGCTCAAAGTTTCCACGCATGATAGCTTCATTCATATCAAGTGCATGGATCTTCATCTCGTTAAGCAATCTCAAATGATCTTGTGAGTTAAGAAACATCGAGCGAACGATTTCCTGCAATATACCCTTTGCGGTTCGGGTAATACCAGTATAATATAATAAGTGACAATCACGATAATCAGGAAGTCTGAAAAGCTGTTCAGGAAGCCATCGCACCAGAGGAGTTTGATCAAATCCAGGCTTGGTTTGCAGCAGCTTCAGTCCAGAGAAAACCCCACCATACTGATCTTGCCATCCACCTCCAGTAGTAAGTAGTTGCTCCAATACCAATGTATAGCGACAAATATCATTCTTATCCCATGATAAGCCACAGAAATCATTCAAAGCACCCAGTACTGTCGATGCCAATATAGAGCTTGTCCCCAAACCTGATCCAGCAGGGATGGCTGCCAAGAGAGTGATTTCTATCCCAGCACCAAACGCTTTCAACTGCTCCTGTAAAGACGAATATCTTTCATCAGAAAAACCTGGAACAAAACCTGCCAAAGCCAAAGCAGCTTTGGGTATCGAAAAGGGCGAACCTATTTTTTTATAATCTTGCAATTCCTCATAAGTCGTCACCACCTCGCGTGCACCCATATCGATAGATCGCATCACAATATGCAGCTCCCTACAAGGTTTCACATAAACTTGCAAAGGGGGTTGCCCGTTTAATTCGATTGCCAAATTAACCACATTGCCACCTGCATAGAGTGAATAAGGCGGTGTATCCGTCCAGCCACCTGCCACATCAATACGAACAGGGCTACGTGCCCATACTATTTGATCGGCATATACATTGAGTCGAGGTTGACTATGATTGGCACAAACTTCGCTCAACAATCCATTGCGAAGCCAGCTAAATGCCTTTTCTTCCTCATCGGCAGCATGCGATGCTTTCGTCAACTGAGCCATACGCGCACGCAGCATTGTGTTATGCATTTGTAGCTGATGCGATTCATCTGTAGGTAGTAGTTTTGGCGCCTCCAATTCGAGAGCCACCATTTCGCGCGCAGCATCTTCTAAGTCGAGCTGATAAAATATACTTTTCTCATAATTAGCAGATAAGGCCTGCCAATTTTGACGGCGAAATCCTTCACGCTGTTTATAAAGCCTTTTCAGATTGGCGTTTGCAGATATTCCATCGGCCGATGTTTTAGGCAACCTCATCCATAAGGCTTTCCCTTCTGATAAGTCAGGCTCTGCAGTCATCCAACGCACCAATAGACCTAACTCGTCTATCGATGTGGTGATGGGAAAAATTGCAGCTGCTTGTAAGTCGCTCTTATCTCCTTCAATGCAGTTTAGTTCCAATCCGCGTCGTTGCAACCATTCGGCAACAGCTATTCCTGTAAAGGTAGTAGCATTATCAGCCAGATCCCCTTTAAACACATCATCTATGCCATAAGGACGAGCCACGTAGGCTGTTTCTCCGATGGGTACTATATCAATACAAATATGCGAAGGCACGGTGATCTCCCAATCGTTCGTAGGTACACCAGTTATGATCTGTTGTGAGCCCAGCTTCCAGTCTTTTCCTATGCAACTATTCTCAATCCAGATAAACTCATTACCTTGTGTAAAAGCAATATCTGTTAAAGCATTTTGTACAAAAATGCCTGGACTAGGCTTTACTTTTTTGTGCATGATAACACGCTGATCACGTACTTTTTGCTGCACAGCCAAAGTTGAACTAATCAGTTCACGGCTAGTTCCGTAATGGTAGAACTCACAACCGGGCAACGGCAATATAGCCACAGACAATTTATTGATTTCTTCGTCCACTATTTCCGGATTAGTACCCAGCGCTTTTCCAAAATCGGAATAAAGGTCATAATATACCATTTCGCCCGTATCACTATTCACCGAACGCTTCATCAGCAACTCGATAGCACGATCACTTAGCACCCATACACCAATATCCATCGAAAACAGATGCGTTTTGGCTAGCTGCTCCAGCTGATTGATTGATGGCTTTTGAAGCATAAAGTCCAGAGTTTCGGGTGTATCGCGATGAGCCACAAAAACACCATGTCGAGTAGCCAACGCCGGGCTTACCCATGAGGAATAGCAGACCACATCCACATCAGGCATAGAAGGCAATGTTTCCTCTGAACGAAGATAAACGTCACCACTAGCAATCAATGTATTAAGTCGAGCCGGAGCTTGTTTCATTATCTTCTCATATAAAGGCAACTGTAGGGATAAGAGATTCTGCCCTAAACGCTGTCCACGTTCCCAGCAAAAAATAGGAATGGGGGTCAACACCTTACCCGAAGGTGCATAGCTAGGCAATCGACGACTTTGACCACCGGCATGGAGCAATATTCTTTTCTCCTGACCTAGCCATTCGTGCAATTCTTTACCATCCGTATATTCGGCATTAAAGCATGATTCTAATAACCAAGTAGTTCCCCCACCCGAACCTAGTTTTTTGTCTATAGGATCAGAGGTGCAATAATAGTCTTTACGACTTAATTTTTCTATTTCATTAAAGCTATCCACTAGATTGGGCGGTAGGGAGAGGAGTTTCTTCATGATTATATTGTCTATTTATAGTTTTTCAAAGCTGATTATTAAATATGAAGGCAAAAATAAAAAAGGGTTCATCGCAAAACAAACTTTATTGTCAGGATTTCAAATAAATATCGGCACATACTTTTAGATTTTTGTTTTAGATGGAAAACAACATTTAAAATATAGACCAGACAACAATGCTAAAATCTTAAAAATAGAACATCGGCATCAAAATCAAAGCTGATATACAACCCAAGAGCTTTATATATATTTATTAAGATATATAAACATCATTAGGAATATTATTGTTATCTTTCGGGCGTTTATTCACATTATATTGCTTTTTACTCAATAATAAGATGATAAAGCAACAAATTTAATAAGTACAATCATGAGAAGTTTCTTTTATCTAAACCGCATGCGATATATTAAAAATACACTATTAACTATATCCTTCCTAATCACTTGTAGTTTGCTCAACGCACAAAAAATAAGTGGCTATATTTATTCCTATACCAACAACGAACCACTGATAGGTGTAAATGTCTATTATAAATATAAGGATAAGACCACCGGTACCATTTCGAACATCGATGGATATTATGAATTATCGATGCCCAACAATAATGTTTATGTAGTGTTCAGCTATATTGGCTATGACAGCCAGCAAATCTTAGTAAATGCCCGACAGGGCTATAACCTCAACCAAAACATTTATCTTAAGCCACAAAGCACGTTGATGGACGAGGTGGTGGTAAGCGCCAGTCGCTACGAACAAAAGCTCTGCGATCTTACTGTTTCGATGCATGTACTCAAGTCAAATGAGATAACCAATCAGAGCGCTAAAGACCTTTCGTATATTCTCAATAATCTTCCGGGAGTAGATGTCACAGATAAGCAACCCTCAATACGCGGAGGCAGCGGATGGACATATGGCGTGGGCAGCCGTAGCATGATTCTCGTAGATGGAATGTCCGTATTAACACCCGGCAATGGAGAAATCAACTGGAACACGATTCCTATGGAAAACATAGAACAAGTGGAAGTGTTAAAAGGAGCATCTTCGGTACTTTATGGCTCTTCGGCCCTAAACGGCCTCATCAATGTACGTACCGCTCGTCCAGGACTAGATCCACAAACCAAGATCAACGTATATGGTGGTGTTTATGGTAAGCCAGCGCAAGATAGCTATGCATGGTGGAGCAAAAGCTACTGGGACGGCGACCAACATCCCGTAAGACCCATGATGCGACAATACATTGTCCAGAATCTCGACCACCCCATCTATGACGGGGTAGATGTGTCACACACACGTCGCATCAATCATTTGGATTTTAGTCTAGGATTTAATTTTTTCAATGATGAAGGATACCGACTAGGTGACTATAACACTCGTTTTCGCGTAGGTGGTAATATGACCTATCATGATCCTAAAATACAAGGACTGAATTATGGTCTTAATTTTAATTATCTCTGGAATAACTATGGAGGTTTTTTCATTTGGCGTTCGCCCGAACAAGCCTACAATCCCTCGCCTATGGCCAATATGGGCAGAAAAGGGAACACATTTTATGTGGATCCATTTGCTAGCTATAGCGATGCGGAGAACAATACAATTCATCGCGTTAAAGCGCGCTATTATAGAAAGAAAGACAAAATCGTGAAAAGCCAAACGGGCACCAACCCGTTCGAATTACTCGACAATATGGGATATGATTTCGACAAAACGGCAGATCTAATTAATCTGATCCAAAACCCCAGTTCCCTAGCCATCAAATTCTTACCTTATATCCTGAAAAAGGATTATGTGGGTCTAGCCAACAGCGCACTCGGAATGCTGGGAGAGTATTTTCCTACTGCCACCAACCCCGATTACATTGATCTGATTTCGCTTATCATGAACAATACGCCTCTTCCTTCTAGTCAAGATGAACTTTTACCTTGGTTGAGCGATATCAATAACAATCAGTCTGGTATGATTCCTTCAAATACTACCTCATCAGCGTATGTTGATTATCAGTTTAACAAAAGTTTTAATACAGCCCAAATCACTACTGGGCTGACTTACGAACATGTACAAGCCGATGCAGAAGCTGCAGGCAAGCATAGAAGTAACAATGCTGCACTTTTCTTTCAGTATGACGACAAATTCTTCGAACGCCTCAACATTTCGTTGGGAGTTCGCTTAGAATATTATAGCGTGGATAGCTATAAGAAGGAAGCGAAAACTGATATTTTTGGCGTTGAAGTTCCCTTTAGACCCCTATTCAGAGGGGGGATTAACTACCAACTAGCCGACTACACTTTTCTTCGTGGCTCATTCGGACAAGGCTATCGTTATCCATCTATAGTGGAAAAATATGTATTCAAGAATATCGGTGGAGTAGCAGCCTACCCCAACCCCGATTTAAAAGCGGAAAGTGGCTATAGTGCCGAGATAGGTATCAAGCAAGGATATCGCTTAGGTCCCGTTCAGGGGTTTGTTGACGTAGCAGGGTTCTACACTCGCTACAAGAACATGATTGAATTCCGTTTTGGTTTGTTCAACACTGAGACTTATGCCTATATAGATAATCTTTCGAATATGCTTAGCATGATAACCAATGGCGTGATGCCAGGCATCGGTGCACAATTTATTAATGTAGCCGATGCCAGTATAATGGGTTTTGACATTTCCACAAACGGAGTATGCCAATTTAACAGTAATGCGACATTGATGTACTCTTTAGGTTATGTATTCGTCGATCCTAAAGACAAAAACTCAGATAAATTAAATGCACAGGAGGACGCCAATGATGATATATTGGCCATTAAGTCGAAATCTAATCGTTCGGATTTTCTGAAATATCGACAGAAACATTCTTTAAAAGGGGGATTGGATTTTCAATGGAAAAGGCTTACTCTTGGTGGTAATTTCACATGGAAAAGTAAAGTGCTGGCTACTGACTACTTCTTGATTGATGAACGTGATAAAACTAGTGAAGATATTATGGATGTGGTTCGCTCATTGATATTCGGAGATCTGAATACATACTGGAAAGATCACAACAAAGGCTATTTTACGATGGACTTGCGCATGGGAGTAGATTTGACCAAGAATATTCGCTTCCAGTTTCAGGTGAACAATGTTTTGAATAAAGAGTATTCGGCACGCCCTATGGATGTGGCTGCACCTCGAACTTATATCGGCAGATTTAACTTCAACTTTTAAATAACGCTTATCTTTCTTCTTATAGGGAGTGCATGTTAAGATTCGTCTTCATGCACTCTTTTTTTGCTCGTCCATGAACAACACTTCCACAATAACCTTATATATAATGATATTGAAGCCAATAATATGAGAATTGTACTTTGGCAAGAGAAGAATATCTGACCCGCTACCACCCCTATCCGAACAATAGTATGAGTAAGGCTAATTGGGAAATAGATTGGGGCTACTCAACACGGTAGGCAGGGTTGGTCAGCACAGCCATAAAGGCAGGTTGAAAAAGAGGTGGTATAAGACATAATATAAATCTATAATAGAAGAATATGAATACAACAGTTCAATTAATCAATTTAGTAGCTGAGACTATAACTTGCAATGGTGATTTCGCCATCCTGAGCTATGATGAAAAAATAAAGTTCTTACAAGAACTACCTAATGGGCATCTTATCGTATTCACCCCAGAAACTCCTTCGAACAAGATTATAATGATGTGTCCTGGTGGTGGATTATCCCATATCAATGTGGGGCATGAGGGTTATGATGCAGCGACTTGGTTCAATGAGAGAGGCTTTACTTTTGCTATCTTGAAATATCGATTTCCAAACGAAATTGCTGATGGGCCATTGCAAGATACTGCAAAAGCATTATCATTGATAGAAAGGAACTATCCCGAACGTCCGCTAAAAGGTATCATGGGTGCATCGGTAGGAGGTTATCTGGCTGCATATACCGCAACTGTCAACAAAGTTGATTTTCAGATTCTGATGTATCCCGTCTTGAGTATGCGCGATGAATATACACATATACCTACACGCGAGAAATTATTTGGTAAAGAATTGACTGAAGAGGAAAAGAGCAACAAGTCCATGGAAATGCAAGTAAATGATAATACACCACCAACCTTCTTAGTAGCCGCCGCCAATGATCCTATCGTACCGCCGCAAAGTAGCTGCCTTTATGGAGAGAAGCTATTAGTGCAGCACAAATCCCTATCATTGCATATTTACCCCGAAGGTGGACATAGTTTCGGATTCAATGCATTTGCATTCAAAAAAAGCTGGTTAGATGAATTGAATACATGGTTATCGCTTTGGCCCTAATCATAATCGGATATATTGACCAATATCTTTCACGTTTGGAAAAAGCAACAAATTAATTATTTCGAAAACAAAAGATCATTTATAACGTTAAAAACATATATTCATATAATTTTGCAAAAAAATAAAGCCAATTTTAATATCATTCAATGATGAAGCGTAAAACCCTTAATATATTAATTGCATTACTTTTTACAGTTCCAAGCTACGCACAGCAAGAGACCATTGACCTTGAACCGCTAAGAAGTGATACAGGTATAGAACATAAACAAGGAGGGTTTATAGGCTTCGTGGGCAAAGTCTTAGATTGGTTTAGTGATTATGATACGACCTATGTGTCACCCAATAAATATAAGTATGCTTTAATGGTGGATCATTATACCAACTATGAATTTTATACTATCCGAAGCAGCAAGCCCAATAAGCAGAAAATACGTTTCTCACCCAACCCTCATAACAAGATAGGCTTGTATTTTGGATGGCAAATCTTTTTTATTGGATGGTCTATTGATATAAACGACCTAGGCAAGCACACCAATGGCAGTAATAAAGGTACTGATTTTGAGCTGAGTCTTTATAGTGCTAAAATCGGAGTAGACCTCTACTACCGCCGTACTAGTAATGATTATAAGATTCATAAGCTAAGTGGCTTCCCTAGCGATGTGCCCAAAGACTATGCAGTGCACTTTCGCGGCTTGAAAGTCGATATGAAAGGGATCAATATCTTCTATGTACTCAACAATCGAAAATTCTCTTATCCAGCAGCCTACAGTCAATCGACTAATCAGCGTCGCAACGCTGGTTCATTTATTGCCGGTTTCTCATTTACAAAGCATAATCTACATTTTGATTATGACAAATTGCCCCTTATCATCCAAATGAATATGAATCCCGAGATGAAGGTGAACCACATAAAATATCAGAACTACGGCATCAATTTCGGTTATGCCTATAACTGGGTGTTTGCTCGCAACTTCCTGGCCGACCTTTCTATCAGTCCCGAGCTTTCATATAATGTATCCCGAATAGAAAGCGAAGATGTCTCCAATAATGATTGGGACAATCGATTGAAAGTAGACTTCATACTTAGAGCTGGTATCGTTTACAATAATAGTAAATGGTATGGAGGTGCATGTTTTGTAGGCCGCACGTTTGATTTCAGCCAACGACATTTTAACCTAAACAATGGTTTTGGTACGTTGCAAGTGTATGTAGGTTTCAACTTTGGTTTGAAGAAAGAGTATAAAGAGGCAAAAGAGAAAGCGAAACTTAACCATAGAGAGCATACGTATCTATATTAAGGGGATTGTATGCAGCCAACTTGCCAATAGATAAAATAAATCAGCAATTTTGAATGATTTCTAGAGTTTCTTCTTATTTTTGCGGACAATAGTTTTAATAGCTTGGTCTGCATGAAGAACAACATTCATAAACAATCTCCTTCTTTTTTGCGCTTCAGACAATGGAGTCGAAAGAACTATGCCTCTTTTGTGAGCATAGGCCGAGAAGTGACCATAGGACAACTACACTATCAACTTACAGATTGTTCGCTGGCCAAGCAAAATGCCTTTCATAAACACTTATCACATATTCTTATGACAATTAACGACTTGAAAAGTCGGGTGCTTACTGGTGGAGAAATTACTCCAGAAGAAGCTGCTTGGCTGGCTCTATATGCGTGTCGTGAGGAGCTCTATGCAGCTGCACATGAGATAACGCATCAGTGCGCTTCGCGCGAATTTGACATGTGCTCCATCATCAACGCCAAATCGGGCAAATGTCCCGAAAATTGCAAATGGTGCGCACAATCTTCCCACTATAAAACAAAAGCCGATGTATATGATCTAGTATCGGCAGATGAATGCCTCAGACAGGCTTCTTACAATGAAAATCAGGGTATCACCCGTTTCTCGCTCGTCACCAGTGGACGAAAACCCAACTCCAAACAGCTCGCTCAACTTTGCTACACTACGCGTCATCTTCGCAAAAACAGCTCCATCCAACTTTGTGCTTCTCTGGGTCTACTTACTAAAGATGAGTTGCAAGATCTCTTCGATGCTGGTATCACTCGCTATCATTGCAACCTGGAAACTGCACCATCTTATTTCGGTGAACTGTGCACCACGCACACGCAAGAACAAAAGCTAGAAACACTAGCAGCCGCCCGCGAAGTGGGTATGGATATTTGCTGCGGTGGTATAATCGGTATGGGTGAATCCCTCGAACAGCGCATAGAATTTGCCTTCACCCTACGTGATCTCAATGTAGGTTCTATACCTATCAATCTACTAAGCCCCATCGAAGGGACCCCTCTTGAAGGACAATCCTTGTTGAGCGATGAAGATGTTTTGACTACAATCGCGCTGTTCCGTTTTATCAATCCCAAAGCCTATTTACGTTTTGCTGGTGGCCGTGCACAATTATCTGCCGATACCATGAAACGCGCCCTCTATGTGGGCATCAACTCGGCTATCGTGGGCGATCTGCTGACCACAATCGGATCTAAGGTAGACGAAGACAAAGAGATGATTCTCGACGAAGGTTATGAACTGCCTGTATCGGGTTTTGACCGAGAACATTTGTGGCATCCCTATACCTCTACCACCAATCCACTACCCGTGTACAAAGTAGAAAGTGCCGAAAGGTGTACCATCACCCTAAGCAATGGACAGCGACTAATAGAAGGAATGTCATCATGGTGGTGTGCCATTCATGGATACAACCACCCTGTATTGAACAAGTCCATAGAGGAGCAAACCAAGAAGATGGCGCATGTGATGTTTGGTGGTCTGACTCACGATCCGGCAATCGAGTTGGGTAAGTTGTTGCTTTCCATCGCGCCACCGTCGATACAAAAGATATTTTATGCCGATTCGGGATCGGTAGCAGTAGAGGTGGCGATGAAGATGGCTGTACAATATTGGTATGCGGCTGGAAAACCCACCAAAAACAATTTTACGACGATACACAATGGCTATCATGGTGATACTTGGAATGCCATGTCTGTATGCGACCCTGTAACGGGTATGCATAGCTTGTTTGGCAGCACCCTACCCGTACGTCATTTCCTACCCCGTCCAGCATCACGCTTTGACGGAACATTTGATAGTGCTGACATTGAGCCGCTGAAAGAATTGCTAGCGGCAAAGGCCGACGAAATAGCTGCCTTCATCTTGGAGCCTATCGTGCAAGGTGCTGGCGGTATGTGGTTCTATCATCCCGAATACATACGTCGAGCTGCCGAACTTTGTCGCCAACACGATGTGTTGCTTATTTTTGACGAAATAGCGACTGGATTCGGACGAACTGGTAAACGCTTTGCTTGGGAACATGCTGAGGTGGAACCAGATATCATGTGTATCGGGAAAGCATTGACAGGAGGTTACATGACTCTTTCAGCTGTACTAACTACTAATGTAGTGGCGGATATGATTTCTAATCATGCACCGGGTGTATTCATGCATGGCCCCACCTTTATGGGCAATCCATTGGCTTGTGCCGTGGCCAGCGCATCGACTCGCCTTTTCATCGAATCAAATTGGGAAGGAAATATACAACGCATTGAAGAGCAATTAAGAAAAGAGCTTGCCCCCGCATGCGAAATGAAGGTAGTGAATGATGTCCGCATACTGGGTGCTATCGGAGTGATCGAACTAAAACAACCCGTAGACATGGCCTATATGCAACGGCGATTTGTAGAGGAGGGTATCTGGATACGTCCATTCGGACGTTTGGTATATGTGATGCCACCTTATATCATTCGAGAAGAGGAATTGACAAAACTGACTAGCGGCATGCTGAAAATCATCAATGAGCTATGAGACTATACGATGAACTGCAACAAGAGTTAGATACCTTAAAACAAAAGGGTAATCTACGCCGTCTATCCGACATGATACATGATGGAAAGATGATTTGCGCCAATGGTCAAGAGATGCTGAATCTTTCATCGAATGACTATCTAGGGCTAGCCACACGCCAAGATTTGCGCGAAGCATTCAATAAGGAGCAATCGGGTAAAGGTGAATTATTTACTAGCTCTTCGAGTAGGCTATTAACGGGTAATTTCGCCATTTATGGAGTAGTTGAACAGCGTTTGCGTGAGCTTTTTGGTGCAGAAAATGCATTGGTCTTCAACAGCGGATACCATGCTAATACGGGAATCTTACCCGCGATATGCACTTCAGACACTTTGATACTTGCTGATAAATTGGTTCATGCCAGTATCATTGATGGGATTCGTCTTTCATCGGCCAAATACATTCGCTATCGCCACAATGACTATGGACAGTTAGAAAAACTTCTGGAAAAACATCAAGGAGAGTTCAATCATATCATCATCGCAACGGAGAGCATCTTTAGCATGGATGGGGATGAGGCGGATTTAAAGAGGTTGGTAGCATTGAAAAAGCAATACGACAATGTCTATCTCTACGTAGATGAGGCTCATGCATTCGGGGTTAGAGGGAGGAAAGGACTTGGACTTGCCGAAGAACTGGATTGCATTCACGATATAGATTTCTTGGTAGGCACATTCGGAAAAGCGCTGGCTTCGATGGGCGCATATATTGTGTGCCGGGAAGTGGTGCGCGAGTATCTGATCAATCGGATGCGTACGCTGATCTTCACCACTGCATTGCCACCCATATGCCTAGCTTGGACTGATTTTTTACTGCAACATCTACCTAGCTTTACAGCAGAACGGAAACAGCTACAAGTATTGAGCCGGTTATTGAAACAGTTGATAGAGGATAAGGGATTTGTTTGTCCATCGACCAGCCATATTATTCCACTCATCATCGGGCAAAGCAGTGAAGCTATCCTAAAAGCTGAGCAGTTGCAGAAACATGGCTTCTATGCACTTCCTGTACGCCCACCCACAGTACCTGAAGGTACTTCTCGACTACGTTTTTCACTAAGTGCTGCTTTCACTGTGGAAGAGCTTGAACCTTTAAGAAGTTTATTATGAAGTATCACTATATCACTAATGAAAATCGTCCTAGTCTGACACTCTTCTTTGCGGGTTGGGGAATGGATCAACATCCTTTCGAACAATACCAAAGCAAGGATAGCGATATGATTATCGTTTATGATTATCGCTCGCTAGAGTTGGATGAATCAATATTGAAGAAATACGATAAGATATATCTAGTGGCTTGGTCTATGGGAGTTTGGGCGGCTACTCAATGTCAATTTCTTGCATCGCTCCCTATCAAAAGGAATGTGGCAATAAATGGAACACCTTGGCCTGTGGATGATGTTTATGGTATTCCAGAAGCGATCTTCAAAGGCACGTTGGCAGGACTGAGAGAGGCAACATTGCGTAAGTTCCAATTAAGGATGTGTGGCAAAGGCGATGTATTTCGTCAGTTTCAAGCGGTGACACCACAACGCTCGGTGGAGGAATTAAAAGAAGAATTGGCTGCTATTGGTGAGGTTTGTAAGGTGTCTCCGATTTCGAATTTTCGCTGGGATGAAGCCTATATTGGTGAAAATGACTTGATTTTTCCTGCCAACAACCAGAAAGCTGCATGGGAGAAAGCGGGCGTAGAAACAAAAACAGGAGATGCAGCGCACTATGATGTTGCTGTGTTTAAACACTATTTAAATAGCATTTAAATGGGAAATACAACCATGAATAAAACACTGATTACAGAAAGGTTTACCAAGGCAGCACATACCTATGGGCATGAGGCTGAAGCTCAAAAAAGGATAGCCGAGCACATGGCGGCTCTTCTGGGCTCACATCTGCATAATTTCTGGCCGAATAGAATTGCTGAATTTGGATGTGGCACAGGGAATTATTCCAGACTACTCTTTAAACAATACTTCCCAAAGGAGATGTTGATGAATGATATATGTGGGGAGATGCGCCACTGCTGCAAGGAATTATTGGAAAAGGGCGCACAATTTGAAGTAGGAGACGCTGAGCACTTTTGCTTCCCAAAAGAGTGTGATTTAATCACTTCTTGCTCCACCTTACAGTGGTTTGATAATCCCAGTGTTTTTTTCGGACATTGTAGCCAATATCTTGGGCAACAAGGATATCTAGCTTTCAGCACTTTTGGTCTCGACAACATGAAGGAGGTGCGACAAATTGCGGGGTATGGTCTACCCTATCGTTCGTTGAGCGAACTGATTGAAGGGCTTCAACCCTACTACGAGATCGTACATGCCGAGGAGCAAGTATTAACCTATCATTTCGACCATCCTATGTCAGTGCTACGCCACCTCAAACAAACGGGAGTGACTGGCATCACGTCACAACAATGGACACGCGGCCGACTCAATGACTTCTGTGATGCCTATCAACTTCAATTTAAGAGTAGTAAAGGTGTGTCACTGACTTATCACCCCTTATACATCATCGCTAAAAAGAAAAATCATGAAGAATAATATAATATTTGTCAGTGGTATCGATACTGACGCAGGTAAAAGTTATGCCACTGGTTATATCGCCAAACAGTGGCTGAATGAAGGCAGACACATTATCACACAAAAACTGATTCAGACGGGTAATATGGGACGATCGGAAGATATAGAATTGCATCGCAAAATCATGGATTTGCCATTATTGGAAGAGGATCTTTCTGGTGTCACCATGCCTCAGATCTTCTCTTATCCTGCATCTCCCCACTTGGCAGCACGAATCGATGGAAAAAACATCGATTTTAAAAAGATAGATGAGGCGTCGCAAATACTCTCTGAGAAATATGACACAGTATTACTAGAAGGTGCAGGTGGTTTGATGGTGCCACTTACAGAAGATTATCTTACCATTGACTATATTGCCGAAAGAAACTATCCTATCCTATTTGTCACATCGGGAAAATTGGGCAGCATTAACCATACTCTTTTGAGCCTAGAAGCCATAAAAAAAAGAGGTCTTACACTACACACGGTAGCGTATAACCTCTTTCCAACTGTGTCGGATACAACAATCCAACAAGATACAATGCAATTCATCAAGAACTATTTAGCCAAACACTTTCCGGAAACTGACTTTGTGATAGTGCCGGAGTTGACTTAAATCCTAGGCCAACATCTCTACTCCACTCTTGACTTTTCTTTTGTCCAACCAATATATAATCAGCACACAAAGGAAAGTCATAAGTTCGGAAATGGGTACTGCCAGCCATACACCTGCATCACCCCACCATAAAGGAAGTACTACAAAGCAAAGCAGCATGAATATGAAACCACGCAATACGGTAATAATGGTAGCATTGCGGATGCGCTCAATACTCTGGAAATAACCTATCGAAATGATGTTCACTGCAAATGGAATAAAGCCCAATGCAAATAACGGAAATCCTTTTGTGGCAATAGCATGCGCGGGCTCTGTTGAACTAATAAACATCGAAACGATATAAGAATCAAAGCAAATAGTCAATAAAATGAGACTTGTGCCAAAGATTAAAGCTGTTTGTAAGGCTACACGGAAAGTGTGATTAACTCTACTCAGATCATTAGCACCATAATTATAGCTTATGATAGGCTGAGCTGACTGAGCTATTGAATTATACATCATAAAGATGATAGGAAAGAAATAGCAAGCTATGCTGAATGCTGCGACGCCTTCTTCACCCATATAGGCCATAAATACATAGTTGCCACAGAGCATCATAGAGGCAATGGCCAACTCACAGAGAAATGACGAAAAACCAAGGTTGCACATGTAAATCGTGTTTCGCCAAGTCAATCGCATACTGTTGCGACTCATCTTGATACGCACAAAATGCAACTTGCTACTACGCTTGAAAAGGAAACAAAGCATCATCACTACACCAATAATAGTGCCTACACCCGTAGCTAAAGCCGCACCAAAGATGCCCCAGTCGAAAACGAATATCCAAAGATAGTCCAATATGATGTTGATGACAGCAGCCACTATAGAGCAAATCATAGCAAAACGTGGTGCACCACTAAGACGCACAAAGAAGCCCGATGAAACGATCAAAGCATTGGTCGTGAGGAAAGGTACAAACCCGTAAATATAGTCACGTCCCAACTCCATCAACCGCTCAGAACATCCAAAAAGAACTAGTACTTGATCTGTAAAAATCAGAACTAATGCCGAACATATCAATAGAAATAATGAGGATATAGAGAGCGCTTGCGTCATATTGATACGAGCAGCTTTATCTTTACCCGTTGATAAATGGATAGAGGCAACAATAGAAGCACCCATACCAAACATCAAACCGATTCCTGTAGAAAACAAGAAAAGAGGTGCAGTGATATTAATGGCAGCCAAAGCATCACTGCCTAAACCATGCCCTACAAAAATGCCATCTGTAATAATGAATACGGCATTGAACAACATACCCAAAAGTGTGGGATACAACATTTTGCGAAATAATGAAGGGATATTTTCGCACCCAAAATCAATCTTATCTTTCAACTCTTTCATAACCTTTATCCTAATATTGAAAACTGCGTGCAAAGGTAGAGGTAGTTGATGGCATAAAAATTACCAAATGGTAATTAAATCAAAATTTCTCTACTAAAGAACGCCACATCTATGTATCTTTGCAAAAAATGCAACTGCTTAAATAAGCAAACATAGTGTAATTACATAGATGGAATCATTCAAAGATAAACTTTGCAAAGAATATGCCTTGACTGTAGAGCAAGCTGACCTGCTAATCTCGGAAATGAATCAAATGGACTTCAAGAAAGGAGATTATGTGGTACGCGAAGGCGAACGCAACACCAACTTTTATATTCTAAAAAGTGGCGTTTGGCGAAGCTTCAGAATGAATGATGGAGAAGAGATGACCTTATGGTTTGCCTCAAAAGGAGATTGTGTATTTGCCATCTGGGGCTATACCAATGACAATGTTTCACAAACCACTATAGAGATTGAAGCGGATAGTAGTGCATTAGTTATTTCCAAAAGTAGAATTGATGAACTATGTCACCAATCTATTGAGATGGCCAATCTGATACGGACAATATTTGAGAATCATGCACTGTGGGCAGAGAACTTCCTAATTTTCTTCGCCGATCATGTAAGCGCTCAACAACGTTATCAAGCCATTATGCAAAAGAGCCCAGAACTGTTACAACAGGTTTCACTAAAGAAATTAGCTTCCTATCTCTATGTCACTCCACAATCCTTGAGCCGCATACGCGCTGGAATGAAGAAATCTAAAGAGTAGAAAAGAGTATTTGTAATCATTCAGAACTATTTAATAACTTTTATGTTTATTATATATAAGCTAGAATGAACATACACATGGATACTTTCAAAGAAAAATACTGGAAATACTCTTTAATCACCATTGTCATAGTCTTAGGTGTTATCTTACTTAAGGAAGTAACTCCTTATTTAGGTGGTTTACTTGGTGCTATCACACTTTATATTTTAGTGCGCAAACGCATGATTAAACTCACTACTGTGAAGAAAATGAAACGAGGAAAGGCAGCGGCAATCATCACTTTCGGCGTTATCTTTTTTTGCTTGATACCATTAGCTGGATTTATATGGTTAGTAATATCGCAAATGGGTAAGATCAATATAAGTCCTGGATCCATCGTTGATTTATTAGATAAAGTTGAGTCCTTCATCAAAATTAAAACAGGCTTTGATATATTCGGAAGTGATAGCATTTCATATGTTGTATCGGCTGTACCAGAAGTTGTACAAGCCATTATGGGAGAAATTAGTACCTTTACCATCGATATGTTCGTAATCATCTTTGTGCTCTACTTTATGTTGATAGGTGGTAATAAAATGGAGCAATATATCAAAGATATTCTCCCGTTTAATGACGTCAATACACAGCATGTTTGTCATGAAGTAGATCTCATCGTTAGATCCAATGCCATTGGCATACCAGTCATTGCCATAATTCAGGGAACTATTGCAACAGTAGGTTATTTAATATTCGGAGTGCACGATGTGATTCTAGTAGGTATTCTAACATGCTTTGCCACAGTGATTCCAGTAGTAGGAACCGCATTAGTTTGGGTGCCGGTAGCTATAATACTTGCTATAAAAGGACATTGGTTTGGTGCCGTAGGTATTATGGCATATGGTGTTTTGGTAGTGGCACAAAGCGACAACCTCACCCGTTTCATCCTCCAAAAGAAAATGGCAGACATACACCCCCTTATCACTATATTCGGTGTGGTTATCGGTATATCCATGTTTGGCTTCATGGGGGTGATTTTCGGGCCACTTATCCTTTCGCTGTTTGTGCTATTTGTCAATATGTTCAAACAAGAATATTTGGATGCACCACCAAATAATTCGGAAGATAGTGCGCCTAATCAGGAAGAATAGACTAATTTTGCGCCATATATACTTTGACACATCTCATGGAAACCATCATTCTTGCCGCTATAGCCGGACTATTATTTTGCATACAATTGCTGTATTTATTTATAATCTATAATGGTATTTACAGAAAACACAAAAAGGCTCAATCAAACAAATTGGAATATGCAAATGAACTGCCATCAGTATCTATTATTATAAGTGCTCACAACCAAGGTGAATATCTTCAAAATAATCTGCCAGCTATATTGACACAGGATTATCCCAATTACGAAGTTATCGTTATTAATGATGATTCGACTGACGAAACCAAAGAAATACTTACTTTACTAGAACAAGAGCATCCTCATTTATATCACAGTTTCACCTCACAGAGCGCACGCTATATCAGCCACAAAAAACTATCACTAACATTAGGGATAAAGGCGGCAAAAAATGATTGTTTAGTATTCACTGAACCCTATTGCTGTCCAAAGAGCAATCAATGGCTTAGATTAATGGCGCGCAATTTCACACCAGACACCGATATAGTATTGGGGTATAGCAATTATATATCGAATCAAAAGAATCGACAGCGATTTATTTCATTCGATACATTAATCACAGCGATGCGCTACATGGGTTACGCAGTTTTGGGAAAGCCATACATGGGTGTAGGCTATAATATGGCATATAGAAAGAGTCTATTCTTAAAGAATAAAGGGTTTGCATCTCATCTAAATTTGCTACGTGGCGAGGATCAATTGTTTGTCAACAAGTATGCTACTGCTACTAATACAAAAATTGAAATTGATGCAAACGCAACCGTATATATAGAGACTTTCGATGATAACAGAGATTGGCGAGATACCAAGATGAATTCTATCGTAAACAAGAAGAGTTTTAAATCGACACAAAAGTTTAATTTTGCACTAGAGAGTATATTAATTGGTTTATTCTACTCAGTCAATATAGTGGGAGTAGTATTTTGTATTATCTTCAAAACATGGTTTATACTACCTCTATTTTTGTTATTAATGCTGTTATATCTATTCTGCCAAGGTACTGTCATCAATATTACAGCTAAAGCCCTGGGAGACGAACAACGCTATTACCTTCTAATACCACTGTTCGATATTATCCGGCCGATACGAACTCTTTATTTAAAGCTAAAACTAATCTTCATGAATAAGAAAGAATACATGCGCAACTAATAAAACATTATTCATAACGCATTGAACTTGCTGGATGTATTCGTGAAATTAAGAATGAAGGACCGACAAGCATCAGAATAGAAGCACCTAGCGTTGCTATATTGATAAGCAGTATTACAGGGATATTTATACCAATTGGAACAGATTCGATATAATAGTTGGAGGGATCGAGTGCAAAGACTTGGAATTTAGATTGAAGAAAACAGAACAGTAAACCTACAGCATTTCCCCATAGCATTCCTTTGCCAATAAGAAAAACCGAAAACCATAAGAATACCTTTCGTATCGTGAAATTGTTGGCACCTAAAGCCTTGAGTATGCCAATCATATTAGTTCTCTCTATGATAATAATCAGCAAACCTGAAATCATAGTAAAACCCGCTACACCCGTCATCAATATCAGAATGACAATCACATTTAGATCCAAAAGACTCAGCCACTCAAATATCTGAGGATTCATCTCTTCTATGTTCTGAACGAAGTAGTTACCTCCATATTTGTCTATGCGATTATCGACTTGCTCGGCAATCAATTCGGTAGCCTCTTCTAATTTATTATAATCTCTCAACTGTATCTCTACTCCACTTACTTGTCCTGGTTCCCAGTTGTTAAGGCGATTGGCCGTATAGATATCAGTAAGCAAAAAAAGGTTATCATATTCTGAGAAGTTCGTTTGGTATATACCTTTAATAGTCATGGGACGTACTCGCACATTATCCTGGATGAAATAAGCAAACACCCTATCTCCTAATTTCAACCGAAGCTTATCAGCGATAGGCTTAGAAATGACAACTTCATTGGAAGCTATGGTGTCACTGAATAGAGGTATTTCCCCTTCGATAAGGTGAGATTCAAAGAAGGAACGATCATACTCGGGGCCAATTCCTTTGAGGACCATGCCTTGAAAAGCATCGTCCGTTTTGATGATACCAGGTTTTGTGGTATAACGCTGTACATGCTTCACCAAGTCTTGTGCAGTCAACACTTTGCGAAGACTATCTTCCACCAATATAGGTCGCGTTTCGAAAGAGCGTAAAGCATCGAAGTTGGTTATTTGTATGTCTGCACCAAACCCTGTCACTTTATTGGTAACTTCTCGTTTGAAGCCAATCACCACCGCTACAGTAATTATCATGATAGCCAAACCAATAGCTATACCTATTAGAGCAATAAGCACAGCAGGTCGAGATACTTGCTTACCACCATCAGTTTCGCCATAAATACGTTTGGCTAGGAAAAAAGATAAAGACATACAAAAAGAAAGGTATTATATTAAATAGTCCGCCCAGGATAGGCCTCTAACGCTTTTTGAAGCACAAAGAGAGCTCGCGTCAAATCCTCCTTCTTCAACACATAAGCGATACGTACTTCATTGATACCTCCACCTGGAGTGGTATAGAAACCACTGGCGGGCGCCATAAAGACTGTCTGGCCCTCGTATTCGAACTCAGAAAGACACCATGCACAAAACTTATCCGAATCATCCACAGGCAGTTTCGCTACGGTATAGAATGCCCCCATAGGTATGGGCGAATAAACGCCTGGTATACGGTTCAAACCATCAATCAAGCATTTACGGCGTTCTACATATTCATCGTACGTATCGCGCAAATATTCTTCACCTGCATCCAGTGAGGCCTCAGCCGCAATCTGTCCAATTAAAGGCGGGCTAAGACGTGCTTGGCAAAACTTCATCACTGCATCACGTATTTCTTTATTCTTAGTGATCAGTGCGCCTATGCGGATACCACATTCGGAATATCTTTTCGATACAGAGTCGATAAGCACCACATTGTTTTCAATACCCTCGAGATGACAAGCCGAAATATATGGAGAACCAGTATAGATGAATTCACGGTACACTTCGTCAGAGAATAAGAAAAGGTCATACTTCTTTACCAAATCACGAATCTGATTCATCTCACGACGTGAATATAGATAGCCTGTAGGATTATTAGGATTACAGATTAAAATAGCCTTAGTACGTTCATTGATCAACTCCTCGAACTTCTCTACTTTAGGCAAAGAAAAACCTTCCTCAATAGTAGTTGCTATGGTGCGAATCACGGCACCTGCCGATATAGCGAAAGCCATATAATTAGCGTATGCAGGTTCGGGCACAATTATTTCATCGCCTGGATTGAGGCAAGAAAGGAAGGAGAACAACACTGCCTCTGAGCCACCAGAAGTTATGATAATGTCTTCTGCTGTGAGATTAATATTGAATTTCTTGTAATAACCTACCAGCTTCTCACGATAACTACGATTACCTGCACTCGGACTATATTCGAGCACACTACGGTCGATGTTGCGTATGGCATCAATGGCTACTTGTGGTGTGGGCAAGTCTGGCTGTCCGATATTGAGATGGAACACATGCACACCACGTTGCTTGGCTGCATCAGCCAACGGTGCCAGTTTGCGTATAGGAGAAGCCGGCATTTCATTGCCGCGTATCGATATAGTAGGCATAATAAATGATCTAAATTTATGTTCGTTAAATTTTAGTGACGACAAATGTACACAATAAAACGCACACACATACATAAAAACTTTAAAAAGCTTATCAACGTTAAAAATCTTGGTTAATATGGAAAGATTACTATACATTTGTCAAGCAATAAACCATTAATCATACTATTATGGTGGTAAATCTGATTACATTTGCTTCGACCTTAATGAAGCCCTCTGCTATACTGAGTTCTCATGAGCTTTTATTGAGCGAACTGGAAAAACATTTCACTATACGTATTGTCAGTCATGACAAGATAGGAGAACTAACTGCTAATGATTTTAGCATTCTTTTTATCGCTTCGGGTGGCGTGGAGCGAATGGTAATCCAACGCTTCGAGGAACTTCCTAGACCCATTTACTTATTGGCCGATGGGCTACACAACTCTTTGGCTGCTGCATTAGAAATATCAGCTTGGATTAAGACGCGTGGAATGAAAAGCGAAATCCTCCACGGAGAGCTTTCGGTCATTATAGAGCGCATCAACAAGCTTTATCAGAATTTTGATGCAAAACGAAGATTGCGTGGTACAAAAGTAGGTGTAATTGGTTCGCCATCACACTGGTTAGTATCAAGCAGCGCCGATTATCTTTTAACAAAACGTAGATGGGGTGTCGAATTTGTAGATATACCACTTGAGAAAGTTTATGAGATTTATCAGCGCATAGAAACAGACGATGCAATATCACTTAGCGAAGAGATTACAGCTAAAGCTTTGGCCATCCGCGAGGGAAATCAGACTGAGATAAGAAAAGCTGTCAAATTATATTTGGCAGTAAAGGAGATTTGCAAGAACGAAAACCTGAATGCAATAACATTGAGTTGTTTCAAACTGATCGACCAGACCGAAACAACCGGTTGTCTAGCATTATCTCTGCTCAATGACGAAGGTATAATTGCAGGATGTGAGGGTGATTTACAGTCTGTGTTCACTCTGTTGGTAGCCAAAATTTTGATTGGCCAGGAAGGTTTTATGGCCAATCCTTCATTGATTCATGTTAAGCAAAACGAGGTAGTATTGGCACATTGCACCATTGGAATGAATCAGACTGAGCAGTTTATCATACGCAGCCACTTTGAGACAGAAAAAGGCATAGCCATACAAGGTGTTTTGCCAACAGGTGAAATCACACTATTCAGATGTGGTGGTGAAGCATTAGATGAATATTACCTTTCTAAAGGTACACTTTTAGAAAATACCAACTACATCAACCTATGTCGTACGCAGGTGCGTGTCAGACTTGAAACGCCAGTCACCTATTTTCTCAAGAATCCTTTAGGCAATCATCATATCCTCCTTCGCGGCGATCATGCCAATTTATTGCATGAGTTCATGCAAAGCAATAGTTGCAAACGCGCAGAATGAGTAAGTCGATGGTTTTAGCCAATCGGTATATCCATCCACTTGCCTCCATGAAGTTCGCGAACTGTTTTGATACCAGCCTTCTCCAATAGCCGCAATGCCTCTGGACGGTTGGTATTGATGCGTTCGGGGTAATGCGAATCACTATTTACCAAAAGAGGCAGATCTAATTCCTTTAATAGATGAAAATGACATTCATTAGGGAAAAAGACATTAAAAACATCGTATGATTTTGTATTAATCTCGACCATCAATTGATGTTTTGATGCCGATTCGAAAAGTTCAAGAATCAAACTCTGATACCAAGGCTCTTTCATTATTCCCGGTTGGCAATATTCCGCATTAAAATGCAGTTTGTCAGGATGTCCCAATATATCAAATCCTCCGAGTTCTATCATACGCATTTGTCGATAGAAATAAGCCTGAACCAAACTCTTTAAATCCCCATCAAAATGTTGTGAGACAATATCACTAAAGATTGGTGCCGCTACATCTATATCAACTGTTTCACCATTCACATCCTGCAAAAGATGCACAGATCCTATTCTATAGTCCAGTGGCAATTCTTGAAAAATAATTGATGAAGGATTATATTCATCATTCAGATAGTCTATTTCTAAACCCAGATAGAATTCGATTTGATCATTATATTTTTTCTTTAGCCAAGAAAACTCATTCAAATAATGCTCCATCTGTTCCCACTCCATACTCCAAGGCGTGTGATAGGGCAATGGTGCATGCGATGAAACACCATAAGAAGTAAAGCCTTGCGCAATGGCAAAGCGAAGGAATGATTCCATATCAGCTCTACCATCACAAAACAGGCAATGACTATGATAATTGGTTAGATTACTCATGATTCTATCTCGCTAAGTTCGAGCCAACGCATTGTTTTTTCATCAATCAATTCATTCACCTCAGGAAGGCGTTTGGATTTCTCTGTCAATTGCTCCACACTGAGTTCGCCACTGCATAGTTGCGCTTCAATCTGTGTTTTTTCGTCTTCTAAGTCGGCAATCTCACTCTCAAGTTGTTCGTACTCGCGTTTTTCTTTGAAGGTCATTTTACGTTTATCGGATGTCGATCTTACTCGAGTAACTTTCTCTTCTATCTGCTTAACCTCTTCCTTTTCCTTCTGCTCTTTGGCTTCTTTCCATTCACGATAGTGTGTGTAGTTCCCTGGGAAATCGCGTATATCACCATCACCATTAAAAACCATAAGATGATCCACCACCTTGTCCATGAAATAGCGGTCATGCGATACCACTATAACACATCCTCCAAAATTCTTCAGATAATCTTCCAATACATTCAGCGTGATGATATCCAGGTCGTTTGTTGGTTCATCAAGAATCAGGAAATTAGGGTTTCGCATCAGAACCGTACAAAGGTATAGGCGGCGCTTTTCCCCTCCGCTTAACTTATGTACATAGCTATGTTGTGTTTCGGGCGTGAAAAGAAAATGTTGCAAAAACTGCGACGCTGTAAGCTTCTTGCCATTTCCCAGTTCGATAACCTCTGCAATATCTTGTACTACATCGATCACCTTCATCTGCTCATCAAATTGCAATCCATCTTGCGAATAATAACCAAAGCGCACTGTCTCGCCAATATCAAGTGTTCCACTATCAGGCATTACCTCACCCATCAGTATTTTCAGGAAAGTAGATTTACCCGTACCGTTATTTCCGACGATTCCCATCTTTTCATATCGCGCAAAGATGTATGAGAAATCTTTAAGGATCCTCAAGTCGCCATAACTCTTATACAAATGGTCAGCTTCGAAAATTTTACTTCCTATATAGGAAGATTTAATTTCTAGCTTCACGTTAGAATTGTTCATTCGTTGCTTAGCTACTTTTTCCAAGTCATAGAAAGCCTCTTCGCGATAGCGAGCTTTGTGTCCGCGTGCTTGCGGCATACGTCGCATCCATTCCAGTTCGGTGCGATATAGGTTGTTGGCACGTTCTATCTCTGCACTCTTTGCTAATATACGTTCCTCGCGTTTTTCCAGATAGTAGCTATAATTACCTTTATAGGAATATATGGTGCGATTGTCTATTTCTATTATCTCCGAACAAACTCTATCCAGGAAGTAGCGATCATGCGTCACCATCAAAAGACTCAAGTTTGTACGTTGTAAATACTCTTCCAACCACTCTGTCATATCTAAATCCAGATGATTAGTAGGCTCATCAAGAATCAACAAATCGGGTTCAGTTATCAAAGCATTGGCTAGTGCAACACGTTTCAGTTGCCCACCGGACAACTGTTTTATAGGTTGGTCAAAGTTGCGAATCTTCAGTTGCGACAAGATCTGCTTGGCCTTTTGCTCGTATTCCCATGCATGTAGGAGGTCCATACGCGCCAAAAGTTTATCCAAACCAGGATGCCCTTCTGTCTCCAAACATTTCTCATAGTCTTTAATCAATTGCACCACTTCATTGCCATGATAGAAGCACGCTTCCAATACCGTCAAATTCTCGGGATAACGTGGATCCTGTTCCAGATAACCCACTTTAAGATCACGACGAAATGAGATAGTTCCATTATCATAGCCCTCTTTTCCGGCAAGAATATTTAGAAGAGTTGTTTTCCCTCTACCATTTTGCGCTATAAGACCTATGCGTTGCCCTTCGGATATACCGAAGGAAATATTATCAAACAAAACCAAGTCTCCAAACGATTTGGTCAGATTTTCTACTTGTAAATAAGATACCATAAATCTTTTATTATCCGTTTAATGCCTGTTTATAAGCATCTTCTACACTCCATGTTTCACCAGCTTTTACTTTGCTCCATACCAACTTCATGGGATCGACCAAACGACCATCTGCAAATTGAAGTACAGGCGCTTCACGATTGCCGTCTACAAGAGTCAACCATTCCACATTATCTACCTCATTGGTCACGATGACACAGATGACAATTCCCAAAGCCAACCAAAGATCTTTCTTCTTTGGAGCGATCAAACCTTCATCCACTAATTTCTGCAATTTAGGGAGATCAGGCTCATGTCCTTGAAAATCTTGTTTCATACGATTCTTAACCTCCAAAGAGGCCCATTCATAACTCTCGTTTATTAAGAATATCTCAGAAAGACGCACAGGAATCAATTCTAACGGATATTTCTTTTCAGTAGAACGAACTTCTATTGACTGTATCACTTTTAATGCCTCGTCTTTACTAGCGCCTTTTGATACTGTGAAGGAGCAATCAAAGACGACATCACCAGCATCTATCACCCACCAATGCGTGGTATAATAAGCCTCATCCTCCATGAACATCTCTTTACCATAGACACACGAATAGTCGCCCACACTAATTGGTTGCGCGGATGGATTGTCTTTTAAAGTTTGCTTTAGAGTCGATGCGCCATAAGATGTCCCCGTTTTTCGATCATTCTTTCCACGAAAAGCTGATATTCGGAAATTTCCCGACCAATTCTCGGGGTCATAGAAAAGGAAGGAATCTTCGCTATCTTCAAATTCGTTCCACGTTGCAGGATAGAGCATAGAAAACCATCCACCAGGTGCTATAAACTTTTTATTGAGTATCATACAAGGATATATATTCATTAATAGAATCAGAGGCCATTTGACTTCCGCTCACAAAAATACATCTTTGCCATTATCAGTCAAAGTGTTCGACCAAAACATTTGCGAGTATCTACCTCTAAAATACGTATTAACGAGAGAGCTTCTTGATTTATAACAAATATTTGTTGAAACCAAGTATAAGTGGGAGCAACTCGGGAAAACATTTCCGATAGTTTAGCTTTACTCTCCCCATACACTATAAACTATAGTCTATTTCTAGTTTTACTAACACACATCTGCAAACAGATTATAATCCACCCTTGAATTGATTAGTGAGTAGCGTTATATACCATGGTGCACAAGGCTATGCACGGAAGTGTATCAGTGTATACACCAGGAAAATCAAGAAGTCCCACTCACTAAATGCTGCTTGCGCTAAATTAAGCTCTGCGCAGCGTTATTTTTTTATCAAACCAAGAGAGCTTCTAAATAGATTTATAATTTTGCAATATACTTTGCAACAAATCCGTTGAGTGTAACATAACTGTAACATTTGTTTCAACACTACGTAATAAAGAAAACCCTATTTTGCAGTGAGATTAAACAAAGTAGTACATTCCATTTTAAAAAGACATACACTATGAGTGATTACCGTATTTTAGTTGTTGATGACGAAGAGGATCTATGTGAGATTCTAAAGTTCAATTTAGAGAATGAAGGTTATGAGGTCGATACAGCCAATTCGGCTGAAGAGGCTTTAAAAATGAACATCAGTAGCTATAACCTTTTGCTACTCGATGTAATGATGGGTGAAATTTCAGGATTCAAAATGGCCAATATTTTGAAGAAAGATGTCAAGACAGCTAGTGTGCCTATTATCTTTATCACTGCAAAAGACACTGAAAACGACACGATTACCGGCTTCAATCTAGGTGCAGACGACTATATCTCTAAACCTTTTTCGCTTCGCGAGGTCATAGCACGCACAAAGGCCGTGCTAAGACGTACCGCCGAAACAGAAGCCAATAAAGCACCAGAACAGATCAGTTATAAAACACTAACCATAGATATAAGCAAGAAAAAGGCTATTATAGATGGAGAAGAGATATCGCTCACGAAGAAAGAGTTTGAAATATTATTCTTACTTCTTCAGAATCAAGGACGCGTATTCTCCAGAGAAGATATATTGGGGAAAGTATGGAGTGATGAAGTATATGTACTCGATAGAACCATCGATGTAAATATCACTCGCCTGCGTAAGAAGATTGGAGTTTATGGTAAATGCATAGTGACGCGTCTAGGATATGGTTATTGCTTCGAAACAGAATAAAGATGGATTTAGAATCAAACAACAAACAATTTCTCACTTTTAGCCGAAAATTATTTCTTTCGGTTGTAGCGTTATTTATCGTTTTCTCAATCTGCTTCTTGTCTTATCAGTATCAGCGTGAAAAAGTATATAAAGTAGAACTGCTTCATAGCAAACTGCAAGACTACAATGCACGACTGCATGAGAATTTCGACTCTATACCCAACATCAATGAAATCGTCGATTTCCTGAACGATAATATAGTGACAGACCTCCGTGTGACGGTGATTTCTCACGACGGACATGTGATTTATGACACATCGGAAAACGACACTAGTAAGATGGACAATCACAAGAATCGCATTGAAATTCAGGAGGCAATAAAAAAGAAAAAAGGGTATGCCGTTCGACGAACATCTGAAACGACGGGTGTCCCCTACTTCTACTCTGCTACCAATTATCCCGATTATATCATTCGGTCTGCCGTGCCCTATGACGTCACTTTAGCCAACTATCTAAAAGCTGACGCTCATTTCTTTTGGTTTACTGGTCTCATCATATTGATTCTATTATTTATCTTCTATAAATGGATCGAAAGACTTAGTACTTCGATCAATCAACTGCGCGAATTTGCTATGCGTGCTGATCGCAATGAGGCGATCGATATGGATATGCATCTGAGATTCCCGCACAATGAATTAGGAGATATCTCACAACACATCATCCAAATCTATAAACGTCTGCATGAAACAAAGGAAGCTTTGTATATAGAGCGCGAAAAGCTCATCACTCATCTACAAATCTCACACGAGGGACTTGGTGTGTTCAATCGCAATAAAAAAGAGATTCTGGTAAACAATCTATTTACCCAGTTCTGCAATCTTATATCTGATGATTATCTCGAGACTGCCGAGGATGTGTTTAGCGTGAAAGAGTTCAAGGATATCAATGACTTCATCAACAAGTCGCATACACGTCGATGGGAAAATGAAGAAAAACGGATGTCGATGACAATACACAAAAGCGGGCGGACATTTGTAGTCGAATGTATCATGTTTCAAGACCTCAGTTTTGAAATCAGCATCAACGATATCACTTTAGAAGAGGAGCAAAGCAAGATGAAACGACAACTTACACAAAATATAGCCCACGAGCTTAAGACGCCCGTTAGCAGCATACAGGGCTATCTTGAAACAATGGTGAGCAATGATCATATCCCACGTGACAAGATGAATGTTTTTCTTGAACGCTGTTATGCCCAAAGCAATCGTTTAAGCCGCTTGCTCCGAGATATTTCAGTATTGACTCGCATGGATGAAGCCGCCAATATGATTGATATGGAAGTGATTGATATCAGCCAATTGGTAGGTGGCATGATTAACGAAGTTTCGCTCGAATTAGAGGAAAAACAAATCCGCGTCACCAATCTACTTAAAAACAATATAAGGATAAAAGGAAACTATTCGTTGATTTATTCCATTTTCAGGAACCTTACGGATAATGCGATTGCCTATGCGGGTGCCAATATTAATATCACGATTAATTGTTTTCGGGAAGATGAGAACTTCTTCTATTTCAGTTTTGCAGATACCGGCATCGGAGTCGCTCCCGAACATTTAAATCGCTTATTTGAAAGATTCTATCGCATAGACAAAGGACGATCGCGAAAACTAGGAGGCACAGGATTGGGTCTTGCTATTGTCAAGAATGCTGTAATCATACACCGTGGTAGCATCTCAGCAAAAATCAATAGCCATGGAGGTTTGGAATTTATATTCACATTAGCCAAAGATAAATAATAAAGAAAACGTAGCCATAGAACAATCTCTATAGACTACGTTTTCTTTTTGGAAACTATCTGTGTCTATTTCAACATCAAACAATTTATTTTTATTAATCTTGAGCTTTCCCCACTATTTCTTCAATCTGAATATCAGCTCTTTTTTAGCTTTAAGATTCTTATTCATGTCTTAGCAAGCGCTGATGGGCCATTTCTTCATACTTAGTACCAGGACGTCCATAGTTGGCATAAGGGTATATAGAGATGCCACCACGAGGAGTAAAGATTCCAGTCACCTCAATATATTTAGGATCCATTAATTTAATAAGATCTTTCATGATGAGATTGACACAGTCTTCGTGAAAACCACCATGGCTACGAAAGCTGAAAAGATAAAGTTTAAGACTTTTGCTCTCCACCATTTTCACATCGGGCAAATAACTGATACGTATCTCTGCAAAATCGGGTTGACCCGTGATAGGACATAGGCTCGTGAATTCTGGACAGTTGAAGCGCACCCAATAATCATTCTCTGGGTGTTTGTTATCAAATGCCTCAAGCACTTCGGGAGCGTAGTCCTGCTTGTATTCTGTATGTCTTCCTAATAACGAAAGTTGATCTTTTAAGTCAGCCATATTCTTTTAATTATTTAAGTTATTACTTATTATCACGCATTGCAAGATAAGTCATCAATCCTTCATGACGCAATTGGCATGCAGGACATTGACCACAACCATCACCTTGAACTCCATTGTAACAAGTCAATGTATCATTGCGAATGATATCAAATACACCTAATTCATCAGCCAGCTGCCAAGTTTGAGCTTTATCAATCCACATTAGGGGAGTATGTAGCACGAATTGCTCTTCCATGGCTAGATTCAAAGTCACATTAAGCGATTTAATAAAAGCATCTCTACAATCTGGATAACCACTGAAATCTGTTTGCGACACACCAGTCACGATATGATTCACCCCCAGTTCGCGCGCATAAACTGCAGCGATACTTAAAAAGAAAAGATTACGTCCAGGCACGAAAGTATTGGGTAGGCTATTCTTCGGCTTTTCTTTATCCATCACTACAGATAAATCCGTAAGAGAGTTATGTGAAAGTCCCGCAATGAATGAGACATCCATTATGCGCAAATCAACGCCTGCATTTTCGGCAATATTCTTAGCCAAATCAACCTCGTGAACATGCTTTTGCCCATATACAAAACTCAGTGCATACACTTTTTTAAAATTCCTTTTTGCCCAAAATAGACAGGTAGTGGAATCTTGTCCACCACTAAATACGACTAAAGCTTCTTCTTTGTTCATATTCTTATATATCTTTTACTTTAAGTACATTGTAGGAAATATCTTCGTCATATACATCACTACCTTCTACCTTCTTGATATAATTGACAACGATGATAGTGACGGGTAAAATGATTATCTCATAGACGGTTTTCAAGATAATTTGCACAGCCATCATTAGCAATAATTCGCGAAAAGGAATAAGACCAGCAAATGCTATCGGGAAGAAAACTATGGAATCGCCTGTCTCGCCAATTATAGTCGAAAGGACAGCACGTGCAGAGAAGTTCTTGCCGCCACTGGCCACTTTCATTTTACTCATGACGTATGCATTGAGAAATGAACCAATGAGGAAGGCAGTCAAGCTGGCAGCAACAATTCTGGGTGTCATACCAAAAACAAAATTGAAGTGCTCCTCGCCTTCCCAAAAGGGAGCGGCTGGCAAAGCGACTGCCAACATGCCCATACCAGCCACAAAGAAGTTCATCAGAAAACCGCTCCAGATAATGAGACGTGCTTTCTTGAATCCCCAAATCTCGGCGATACAATCATTGATAATATAAGAAATAGGAAAAACTAGCAATCCGGCAGTCATTGTTAAACTACCTATCTGAATCACTTTAGTCTCGAGAAGGTTGGCTGCAATTAAACATACGTTAAACAATATGCCGAGCAGCATGAAGGGTATAGATACTTTTTCTTTCATCTTTCCTGTTTTTTACGTGGTGTTCTAGAATACACGACCGCTATTAACGGCATCATACATATTTAAATTTTATTGAGCACAAAAGTAGAGTTATTTCCCAAAATAATAAAGTAATTAGCAGTATTTATGCTGAAAACACGAAAATTAGACAAAAATACCTTTTGAAACACAACCATTTCTTATTAAACGTTGTTTATGATGCATTCACCTAAACTTAACTTACAATGAAACCAAAAATTAAATTTTTAGTATTTTTATTAGGACTTGGGCTATTGCCATGCAGTTTTGTGGCAGCGCAAGTCAACACTGTTGAGGTAGAGGACGAAGCGCCTAATACCGTTATGTTCATCTCAAGAGATAAAGCCAATAAAGAAGTCGTAAAAGTAATGAATGAGACTAAGCCGCCTTATTTTAGAGAGCCTGGTGCACCACGTTTTTTATTGACAGACCGACAAGGAAAATTTGCTTTGGGTATCGGAGGTTGTCTTCAAGCAGTTGCCGAATATGACTTTGGAGGGATTGCTAAAGACATTGATTTTTTCCCATCTTTTATACCAGCTAAAGGTAGTACGGCTGTAAAAAATCAATTCCAAATGGATATTACAACCTCAACCCTTTTCTTGAAAATGGTTGGTAGAACAAAGAAATTAGGCGATATCGTTTTCTACACTGCTGGTAATTTCAGAGGTGATAATAATACTTTCCAGATGTTGAACTGTTATGTTCAATTCTTAGGATTCACATTTGGTTATAGCTATGGTAGCTTTATGGACCTTGCGGCCATCCCAGCAACAATTGACTATGCTGGTCCTAGTGGCGTCGTTTATTATCGTACTACTCAATTTTCTTACCGATATAATAAAGCCAAACACTGGAGTTTTGCGCTAGGCGTAGAAATGCCTTCTGTAGATGGTACTTATAATACATCGAGCTCTTTGAAATATACAGCTGAATCGGCAGCACAAAGAATGCCCGACTTCACTGGTAATGTACAATATAGCTGGGGAGCTGGTAGCCAAATACGCGCTGGTGCCTTGGTACGTAGCATGACTTACAACAGTTTCAACAAAAGCGGTGACATGAAAGCGAGATCAACTTTAGGATGGGGCGTTCAATTATCTACCACATTTACCTTAGGTTCTTTATTCCAAGTCTATGCACAAGGTAATTACGGTAAAGGTATTGGCCAATTCTTCAATGACATCAGCAACTTAAGCGTTGATTTAGTTCCCGACCCTGACAATCCTGAAAAAATGCAAGCACTCCCAATGATGGGATGGTATGCAGGTTTACAATGCAATCTTAATCCAAATGTATTCATGACAGCAACTTATAGTGCAACAAGATTATATTCGGATAATGGATGGCCAGTAGAAAATTCGGATTTCTATCGCTATGGACAATATTTTGTTACTAATATTTTTTGGAATGCAACAAACAACCTTCAGCTAGGCGCTGAATATTTAAGAGGTTGGCGCACAGGTTTCCTAGACAACTCTACCCGCCATGCCAATCGTATCAATGTAATGGTACAGTATTCATTCTAATGAAGAATATTTAAATGTAATATTTCAACCCTAAAAAACATATAGAGGCTAGTATGACATATCCTTCATAAAGAGATACTTCATCATCTGTTTATATTTACATGAGCTCGGTATTGTACCGGGCTCATGTCATTTATGTATTATTCTTTCTTATCGAATGCAATGACATCAAAGTTATTTTCACAATAATTTCGAAAACAATACATCAATGCACGATGTTAAATCAGAGAATAGAAACGAATGACTTTAAGAACGACATCATGAAATCTAAATCATTATTGTGCTTACTTGTACTCACCTTTCTCGCATTTCAATTGCCAGCCCAGGAACTAACGCTTTTTGGTGAGTTGCGTCCTAGAGGCGAATATAGAGATGGTTATGCCAAACCTATAATCACAAGCAATCGAGGCGGCTTCTTCATTAAACAGAGAACTCGTTTAGGCGCTAATTTCACAAATTGGTTGCTTACCATGGAAGTCACCTTTCAAGATTCACGTGTATGGGGCGATTCGGCTGATGACACAGACAATCCATCCATTGGACTTTATGAAGCATGGGCAAAAATTAATATCCTTCCTGGTTTCACTGTCAAAATCGGTCGTCAATCTCTTCAATATGACAATCGTAAATTATTTGACCCTGGCGACTGGACAGACTCTGGCAACTCATTTGACATGATTCTTCTGAAATATAACCTGAATGATGACTTCATGGTAGATGCGGGTTTTTCATACAATAACAATTCTGATATTTCGCAAGAAACCTACTATCAATCAGCTATGAAGTTTCGCTTCATGGAAATGCTATGGATATCAAAAAAGATAACTGATGACATGCGCGTTACTGCTATAGGTGCCGTATTGGCCAATCAAGATACTATAAAAAGTGGCGGTAGTGATAATTATAACACCTATCATCATTATCATCAAGCCACCATCGGAGGCACTTTCAGATATGAGCCCCGAAGTTTTCCCTTGAAATTTATGGCCGAAGGCTATTATCAATTTGGGAAAGTAGTATATAAGAATGCATTGGATAAACTAAAAAGCTTTTATATTGTGGGAAATATATCTTATCAAGTACTACCCTTCCTCGGAATAGCAGGCGGATACGAATATATATCGGGAGATAGGAATCCAGAAAATGGCATACAAAGAGGATTTCTTCATCTCTTTGGAGACACGCATGATTTTAATGGAACAATGGATTATTGGACTAATACTGGCGAGCGCGGTTTGCAAGACATTTACATAGGCACCTTATGGGAGTTCAATAAGAAAAAGACTTCGGTAGAAGCAATATATCATCATTTCAAGACAGCCGTACAAACAAGTGGTCTCAATGGCAAAAAACTTGGCAATGAATTAGACTTTATCATAAAACACGAACAAACCTCATGGTTGAAATTTGAGCTAGGCTATAATTTTTATTTCGTAAATGATAATGTGAAGATATTGAAAGGAATTCAAAACGAAAAGACACGTTTGGCACAATGGTTTTATCTGAATATATCCATCAAGCCATCTGTGGTTTTGGCATTAGCTAAAAAGAAAGATTGATGATAGAGATTTAAATAACCGTCCCGTAAAATGAGCTACGCCCCAAAAGTATTATATCTAACTTTTGGGGCGCAGCTCAAAATGGAAAAGTCATTTATTTTATATATCGATTCACGAGGTCAAACAATCAGACTAGCTATACATTGGATACAAAGAATCAAAACAACCATAGCAATAGGATAAACTGTTGCATAGGCTACACTAGGAATATTACTATCGACCATAGAATCAGCTGCAGCAAGACCCGGCGTACTGGTCATTCCCCCCGTAATAGTACCTAACAGATCGATTACTGATATCTTGAATACCAAACGACCTACAAAGACTGCAATAAACATTGGCACTATAGTAATGATAGCTCCAACACCAAACAAAAGCAAACCGCTATCTTGGAACGTAGCCACTAGATTCTTACCGGCAGATGTGCCCACCTCGGCAAGAAATAATAATAACCCCAATTGACGCAACAATTGATTGGCTGGACCTGACATTGACCAAATAATAGGACCTGTCTTACCAATGGCGCTTAATACAAGTGCCATAATCAGGATACCTCCCGTAAGCCCAGGAGAAAATGAGAAACCACCAGGGAAAGAAATATTCAGCTTCCCGAAGATGACACCCAAGACTATACCCATTGCAATAGGGAAAAAATCGGTATCTGACAATTTCTTCACATCATTACCCACCAGACGTGCAATGTTCTGAATGCCTTCACGTTCACCGACAACCATCAACTTATCACCAAATTTTAAAGCTAAGTCAGGCGAAGGTGAAAGATCAATACCACTTCGGCGAATACGAGTTACGGTACAACCAAAATTGCGTTGTAAGTTAAGATCACCCAATTGCTTATTGATCATATCTTTCTTTGTAAGCAACAAAGATTCAATTTCTTGTGTCTGCTGCAAAGGCAGCTCTCCTTCATGACGCTCGCCCACCAAAACAGCTAATTGTTCCAATGCACCATCACTACCTACAGCCTGAATTATATCACCTTCGTGCAATACAGTGTTGGCCACTGGAATAAGAATATCATCACCATGCTTTAAACGCGAGACAACCGCCCCAGTCATGGCACGTACATGTATCTGAGCTAAAGTCTTTCCAATAACACTACTGTTTTTAACAGTAAAGATACAAGTGTTCAGTTCGGGGTATTTACCACGTCGCTCTTTCTCTAAGCGTCGAGCCTCCTTTTCTAGATCAATTCGAAGTACCTTAGGCATTAGCTTCACAAACAATATAACACCAATAACTCCAAATGGATAGGCTATACCGTATGCAATAGATGCAAGAGGAGAATTAGTACTATCAATAGCTACAGCTAGACCAGGAGTACTAGTTAATGCGCCTGCTATGAGCCCCACTACACTCGGCGTATCAATATCAAATAGATATTTTAAACCTACCGCTGTAAGTGAAGCAGAAAGTACAATGAGCAGTGTAATGATAATGAGCGTCTTGCCTTTGCTGCGAAAAGAGTCAAAGAAGCCAGGACCGGCCTGAATACCAATGGTAAAAATGAAAAGAACCAAACCGAAATTACCCAACTCTTTGGGAATGATAACTCCAAAATGGCCAAAAAGCAAAGCAATGAAGATCACAGCAGAAACATCAAGCGAGAGTCCTTTTATCTTTATCCGTCCAAGCATGAAACCAAGAGCTACAATCAAGAACAGAGCGAAGTAGGACGATTTTAATAGGTCCGTCAACATAATTTTTATGGATAGAATGTTATTTTGGGGTGCAAAAGTACAATAAATCAAGGGATAATGCAACAGCCGCCGAAATGTTTTTACATTCAAAACATTTCGACGGCTGTCCCTTTTAAACACCTTTAAACAAAATGATATATGCCCCACACTAACAAACTAACTAACCCTTATTGGGGCACTAACTTATAATAAGTCAAGAGGGCTTAGCGTTACCAAAACGACAAACCACCTTCATATACATTTTTACTTACGAGCTTCAGCAATATAGCCAAGAGCTTCAGCACATTTAGCCGAAACATAAGCCCAATCTTCGGCTGCAACCTTATCGTTAGGGAACAATTTAGAACCCATACCTACGCAGAATACACCAGCCTTAATCCAAGAAGTAAGATTTTCTTTTGTAGGCTCTACCCCACCTGTCACCATGATCTTCGACCAAGGCATTGGAGCCATCAAACCCTTCACGAAGTTTGTACCGTATACATCACCAGGGAATACCTTGCAAAGATCGCAGCCAACTTCTTGTGCGAAACCAACTTCAGATACAGAGCCACAGCCTGGAGCATAAGCTACCAAACGACGGTTACAAATCTTAGCAATTTCAGGATTGAACAATGGTCCAACAATGAAGTTTGCACCTAATTGGATGTAAAGAGCAGCAGTAGCAGGATCAACGATTGAGCCGATACCCATTGCCATCTCTGGACATTCTTTTGCAGCAAATTTCACGATTTCAGCAAATACTTCATGAGCAAAATCGCCACGATTAGTGAATTCAAATGCACGAACACCACCTTCGTAACAAGCCTTTACAACTTTCTTTGCTACTTCTGCATCTTTATGGTAAAACACAGGAACCATACCAGTTGAACCAATCTTGTTCAACACAGTTATTTTATCAAATTTAGCCATTACTTTATTTACAATTTACGATGTACAAAGATGACAAAACATCATCTTTGTACATTGAGTAATTATTATATTAGTGCTATACTATTATCTTTGAACACGGCCACTAGCATCACCACCAGCCAAAGCTTCCACTTCCTCGATAGAAACAAGGTTGAAGTCACCATTGATTGTATGCTTCAATGCAGAAGCAGCTACTGCAAACTCAAGAGCTTCACCTTGGTTTGGTTTAACAAGCAAACCATGGATGATACCACCAGAGAAAGAGTCACCACCACCTACACGGTCAACGATAGGATCGATGTCATAACGCTTAGAAGTATAGAACTCCTTACCATCATAGATCATAGCTTTCCAGCCATTGTGAGTTGCCGAGAATGATTCACGAAGCGTAGAGATCACATATTTGAAATCGAACTCTTTCAACATTTGCTCGAAGATACCTTTGTAGCCTTCAGCGTCTGTATGACCAGCTTCAACATCAGCATCTGGTTTGAAACCAAGACAAAGTTCAGCATCTTCCTCATTACCGATACATACATCTACGTACTGCATCAAAGGTTTCATGATAGATTGAGCTTTTTCTTTTGTCCAAAGCTTCTTGCGGAAGTTTAAGTCTACTGATACAGTAACACCGTGACGTTTCGCAGCTTCGCAAGCCAAACGAGTCAATTCAGCAGCTTTATCAGAAATTGCAGGAGTAATGCCCGACCAGTGGAACCAGTCAGCACCTTGCATGATAGCATCGAAATCGAAATCAGTAACGTCAGCTTCAGCGATTGAAGAGTTAGCTCTATCATAGATTACCTTGCTTGGACGCATAGATGCACCTGTTTCAAGATAGTAGATACCAACACGATCACCACCACGAGCGATAAAGTCTGTTTTTACACCATATTTGCGCAAAGCGTTAACAGCCGACTGTCCAATTTCGTGCTTAGGCAGTTTAGAAACAAAATAAGCTTCGTGGCCATAGTTGGCGCAGCTCACAGCTACATTGGCTTCACCTCCACCATATACTACATCAAATGAATCTGATTGAACGAAACGAGTGTTTCCCGGAGTTGATAATCTTAGCATGATTTCGCCTAATGTAACGATTTTCTTTCCCATAATAAATATGTTTTAATATTATAACTAAATAAAGTTGTTAAGTTTCAATTCGTCAGTACGCAGAGGCCAACAAATAACAGTTTGTTTATCTGCTATATAAAGGAGATTACATAAGATGACATCTCCACTACAGACCTTTCGTGTACGGGCACAAAGATACACTAATTTTCGTAATTACAAAAATTGTTATATATTTGTGACGAAAATATTAAGATTATTATTGTGTTCGTGCACATTTTTGTATTTCACCCCGAATTCAATACATATCCCAATTATTTTATACATAGTAATTGATTATATATAATATAGTAGGCAGCCAGCATATTTCTCAAAAGACAGATAAAAAGATGAATAAATTACCGGAGAGAATTAGAATTAAAGATATCGCCCGACTTGCAGATGTGTCAGTAGGCACTGTCGACCGTGTATTGCATGGCCGCAGTGGTGTTTCAGAAGCCAGCCGCAAGCGTGTAGAAGAGATTTTAAAACAATTGGACTACCAGCCCAACATGTATGCTAGCGCATTGGCTTCTAACAAAAAATATACTTTTTGTTGTCTCTTGCCTCAACATGAGGAAGGAGAATATTGGTCAGCTGTTGAAAAAGGCATTTCAAACGCACTGAGAACTTTTTCAGACTTTCATATCTCGGTAAAAACGATCTATTACGATCCGTACGATTATCAATCTTTTGCCAAAGCGGCTAAAGAAATCCTCGAATTGGAACCAGATGGAGTAATGGTAGCACCTACAGTGCAAGCTTACACTGAGAATTTCATTCTTCGACTCAATGAACAGCAAATTCCTTTTATATATATAGATTCAAACATTAAAGAGCTCCCTGGCTTGGCCTTTTATGGACAAAACTCACGCCAAAGTGGCTATTTTGCAGCACGCATGCTGATGCTACAAACAACACCCACTAACGGAACGGTGATATTCCGCAAAATCCAACAAGGTGTAGTAGGATCTAACCAGCAAGAGAATCGCGAAAAAGGTTTTCGCCGTTATATGCAAGAGCATCATCCCGACTGCATCATATACGAATGTAATTTGCATGCAGAAAGTGGAAATGATGACACAGAAATGCTCTATAAGTTCTTCAAACTCCATCCCGAGGTGAAGAGTGGCATTACTTTTAATTCGAAGGCATATATAATCGGTGAATATATTGCAACTCAAGACATGACCGATTTCAATCTTATAGGCTATGACCTCTTGGATCGAAACGTTGCTTGTCTTAAAAATCGTGGTATATCTTTTCTAATCGCTCAGCAACCCGAGCTTCAAGGTTTTAGCGGTATAAAGACTCTTTGCGATTACCTCATCTTCAAAAAGGATGTTAAGCATACCAATTATATGCCAATAGATCTGCTTTCTATCGAAAATATAGACTATTATAGCAATGTCAATTACGCTAATCAAGATTAACAGAACAAGAAAACAACTATTTTAATTACAATATACACAATGGAGACTAAGTTTTTAAAGATCAACACTGCCGATAATGTAGCAGTAGCTATCGTTGATTTGCCAGCAGGTGAGCAAATGGTGATTGACGGTATCACTATTACTCTTAATGAGAATGTACCAGCCGGTCACAAATTTGCGCTGAAGGATTTCGCGGAAGGCGAAAACGTGATCAAATATGGTTACCCTATCGGTCATGCTATTTCCGCAAAGAAACTAGGCGACTGGATAAATGAAGATAATATCAAAACAAATCTTGCAGGTTTGTTGGATTATACATATAGCCCTGTAGATGTGACACTGGATATTCCCGTGAAAGATCTTTCATTCAAAGGCTATCGCCGCGCCAATGGCGAAGTGGGCATCCGTAACGAAGTATGGATCATTCCTACTGTGGGTTGCGTAAACGGCATTGCTAACCAGTTGGCCGAAGCACTTCGCCGCGAAACAGGCGAACAAGGTGTAGATGCGATTGTATCTTATCCTCACAATTTTGGTTGTTCTCAGTTGGGCGATGACCATGAGAATACAAAGAAAATCCTTCGCGACATGGTACTTCATCCTAATGCAGGTGCTGTGCTTGTGGTAGGTCTGGGCTGTGAAAACAACCAACCTGATGTATTCGAAGAATTCATCGGCGAGTATGACAAAAGCCGCGTAAAATTCATGGTAACACAAAAGGTAGGTGATGAGTTTGAAGAAGGTATGACTTTACTGCGTGACATTTATGCTGTTGCGTCTAAAGACGAGCGTGTTGATGTTCCATTGTCAGAACTTCGTGTGGGCTTGAAATGTGGTGGCTCTGACGGTTTCTCGGGCATTACCGCTAACCCTCTTTTGGGCCTCTTCTCTGACTTCTTGATTGCGCAGGGTGGCACAAGCGTTTTGACCGAAGTTCCTGAAATGTTCGGCGCAGAGACTATTTTGATGAACCGCTGTCGCGACAAGGCTCTTTTCGACCAAACAGTTAGTTTGATCAACGACTTTAAAGAATATTTCTTATCACATGGCGAGCCTGTAGGCGAAAATCCATCTCCAGGAAATAAAGCCGGCGGTATTTCTACATTAGAAGACAAAGCTTTGGGCTGTACTCAAAAATGTGGCAAAAGCTTGGTTGAAGGCGTGATGGGCTATGGCGATAGACTGAAAGTAAAAGGTCTTAACCTACTTTCTGCTCCTGGCAATGACCTGGTTGCTTCTACAGCTTTGGCTGCATGCGGTTGCCACATAGTGTTGTTCACTACAGGTCGCGGTACTCCATTTGGAACATTTGTGCCTACCATGAAGATTTCGACCAACTCTACATTGGCTGCCAACAAACCAGGATGGATCGACTTCAACGCTGGCGTTATCGTAGAAAACGAACCTATGGAGAAAACTTGCGAACGCTTTATTGACTACATGATACGTGTAGCTAGTGGCGAGCAGGTAAATAATGAAAAGAAAGGCTATCGTGAGATTTCTATCTTCAAGAATGGTGTAACTCTTTAATCAGCATAGTAGCTTCCTCATCTGAGCAAGCTTAGCGATTGAAATACAACAGGTAAAGCAGAGTCGTAAGACATATCTGCCTTACCTTTTTTTTTGTTTTAAAGCAAGTGGTAAAAAATAGACCGATACTTTATTGGTTGTGAAACACAGTTTTTTTACCTTTACCGTCCGTAAAAGAAACTTCACCCATCAAAAAGAATCAAAATGGAAAATAGAAGCTTAGTCACTATTGCCGACCACTCGAAAGAGAAGATCCTTTATCTACTTGAAATGGCCAAGCAGTTCGAGCTAAAACCCAATCGAAGATTACTTGACGGACGCATCGTAGCCACCCTGTTTTTTGAGCCATCTACCCGCACACGTCTTAGTTTTGAAACCGCAGCCAATCGCCTTGGTGCCCGTGTCATAGGTTTCAGTGACCCAAAGGCCACTAGCTCTTCGAAGGGAGAAACACTGAAAGACACTATAAAAATGGTGAGCAACTATGCTGATATCATTGTGATGCGTCATTATCTTGAAGGCGCAGCCCGTTATGCCAGCGAAGTATCAGATGCCCCTATTGTCAATGCAGGCGATGGTGCCAACCAGCATCCATCGCAAACCATGCTCGACCTCTACTCTATCTACAAGACGCAAGGAACACTGGAGAACCTGAATATCTGTTTAGTGGGAGATTTGAAATATGGACGTACGGTTCATTCACTATTAATGGCTATGCGTCATTTCAATCCGACTTTCTTCTTTATTGCACCCGAGGAATTGAAAATGCCCGAAGAATACAAGCTTTATTGTAAGAAGCATGGAATAAAATACTTCGAATCAACAGAATTTAGCGAAGAACTCATCAACAAAGCCGACATCCTTTACATGACACGCGTTCAGCGCGAACGCTTCACCGACCTGATGGAATATGAACGTGTCAAGAATGTATATATCCTACGCGCTAAGATGTTGGAAAATACTAAACCCAACTTACGCATCTTGCACCCTCTACCCCGTGTCAACGAAATAGCTTATGATGTGGATGATACGCCTCAAGCTTATTACTTCCAGCAAGCCAAGAATGGTCTTTATGCACGCGAAGCTATTCTGTGTGATGTTTTAGGTATAACACTCCAAGATATTATTGAAGACAATGAATGACAATAAACAAGCTCTACAGGTAGCCGCTCTATGCAACGGCACTGTAATAGACCACATCCCCAGCGAAAAACTTTTCACCATCGTACGACTACTGGGTTTGGAATACATGCCCAATAATATCACTATCGGATTCAACTTGGAAAGCCAAAAGCTTCACAAAAAAGGCATCATCAAGATAGCAGATAAATACTTCAGTGATGAAGAGTTAAATCGTATTGCCGTAGTCGCACCAAACGTATTACTCAATATCATCAAAGACTATGAGGTAATTGAGAAACGCGAAGTTGAATTGCCAGACGAATTGATCAATGTCGTGAAATGTGCCAATCCAAACTGCATCAGCAACAACGAACCAATGAACTCCATTCTACGTGTCATTGATAAGAAGCTTTGCATTGCCAAATGCCATTATTGCGAGAAGGAGCAACGTAAAGAAGAGTTTGTTATTATTTAAATATAAACGCTCATCATCCCCTTTAACGAGATGAAACAAGATTGGAAACCCGGAACTATGATCTATCCGCTACCTGCCGTTTTGGTGAGTTGCGGTAGTGTTCCTGAAGATTATAATATTATCACCATAGCGTGGACTGGTACTCTTTGTACCAATCCACCTATGTGCTATATCGCTGTGCGCCCTGAACGCCATTCGTACGACATTATCAAAAAGAACATGGAGTTTGTCATCAATCTCACCACAGTTGATATGGGTTATGCCACAGATTGGTGTGGTGTTCGCTCTGGCAAAAATTATAATAAGTTTGAAGAGATGAAGCTGACACCTGGCAAATGTACTGTTGTCAGAGCCCCACTCATCGAAGAATCACCTCTGTGCATTGAGTGTCGTGTTAAAGAAATACAAGCTTTGGGCTCTCATCATATATTTATTGCCGATGTAGTAAATGTCAGAGCAGATGACAAACACTTGAATCCCGATACCGGTAAACTTGAGTTGGCACAAACCAACCCTTTGGTGTATCTTCATGGGGGCTATTATGGCCTAGGCGAAAAGGTAGGCAAATTCGGATGGTCGGTTGAGAAAAAGAAAAGAAATAAATAACATAATCCCTTTGTTTTGATGATGCACAGAAAAATCATTCCTTTTTTGATGGCGCTATTGATAGCAACCTCTGTCTATGCCCGTGAAGACAAGAATGAAATTGCCTCATCCCTCACGCCCAACTGGCGGAGCTTCAATATAGGCGTCAAGGCGGGTTTTAATTCATCGATGTTCGTTGTTTCGCGCTTCAAAATACAAGATGTGACGATACACGATTTTCAAAACAATTATCAGTTGGGTTATTTTGGAAGTGTTTTCATGCGCTTTAATTGGCGTCGTCATTTTCTTCAACCCGAGGCTTCTTATAATATCAGTAAAAGCGAAATTAGCTTTGATAAACTAGGAACTCAGCACCCAGATATTGAGCCCGATTATGCCGCTCTCCGCTCCACCATCCACAGTTTTGATATTCCACTTCTTTACGGTTATCATATAGTGAAGCAGGGCCCTTATGGCATGGCTCTTTTTGGAGGTCCTAAAATTCGATATATCTGGAGTAAAAGAAATCGCATTACCTTTGAAAATTTTGATCTGAATAATATCCAAGAGGAGCTATATCCATTGAATGTCAGTGTTACAATAGGTATAGCGGTAAACATATCACGCATTTTCTTCGACTTCCGCTATGAACAGGATTTACGCAATATCTCGCGTCACGTCACCTATGAAAGTAGCAACACCGATGGAAGCACAGCCATAAGTCTCATCAAACTTCATCGCCGTGAGCAAACGCTAAGTTTCTCACTGGGCATGTTATTCTGATTTAAAATAGCCTTATCTACCACATTTAGCCAACTCTTTTTCGGCTATTTTCATATATTTTTCATAGCTTTGTGCGCTTAATAATGAAGACTCTCGATTTTACAAACTTATTTATTTAAACAAATGAAAAGAGACGATTTAATTTTCGAAATTATCGAAAAGGAGCATCAAAGACAGTTGAAAGGTATAGAACTTATTGCATCAGAAAACTTTGTTAGCGATGAAGTAATGCAAGCTATGGGTTCTTGTCTCACGAATAAGTATGCCGAAGGCTATCCAGGAAAGCGCTATTATGGTGGCTGCGAAGTGGTAGATCAAAGCGAACAGTTGGCCATCGATCGTCTAAAAACGATTTTCGGCGCAGAGTGGGCCAACGTACAACCTCACTCAGGTGCCCAAGCCAATGCAGCTGTATTTCTAGCTGTACTCGAGGCTGGAGATAAGTTCATGGGCCTTAACCTCGCCCATGGTGGTCATCTTTCTCATGGTTCATTGGTAAATACTTCTGGAATTCTATATACTCCTTGCGAATATAATGTAGACAAAGAAACTGGCCGTGTAGACTATGATCAGATGGAAGAGGTCGCTCTTCGCGAACGTCCAAAACTGATTGTAGGTGGTGGTTCAGCCTATTCACGTGAGTGGGACTACAAACGCATGCGCGAAATCGCCGACAAGGTTGGTGCATTGCTCATGATTGACATGGCTCATCCTGCTGGCTTGATCGCTGCTGGCTTACTCGAAAATCCTGTCAAATATGCTCATATCGTGACTTCTACTACCCACAAGACTCTCCGCGGTCCCCGTGGTGGTGTTATCATGATGGGCAAAGACTTCCCTAATCCATGGGGTAAGACTACGCCAAAGGGTGAAACCAAGATGATGTCTCAACTTCTGGATTCTGCTGTATTCCCAGGTGTGCAAGGTGGTCCATTGGAGCACGTTATCGCCGCTAAGGCTGTTGCTTTCCACGAATGCCTACAACCCGAATATAAGGCTTATCAAGAACAAGTACAGAAAAATGCTGCAGTATTGGCTCAAGCTCTTATTGATCGTGGTTTCACCATCGTTTCGGGTGGTACAGACAATCACTCTATGTTGGTTGACCTTCGCGCCAAATATCCAGAATTAACTGGTAAGGTAGCAGAAAAAGCATTGGTAGAAGCTGATATCACCGTCAACAAAAACATGGTACCATTTGATAGTCGTTCAGCTTTCCAAACATCTGGTATCCGCCTAGGTACACCTGCCATCACAACTCGTGGTGCTAAGGAAGATTTAATGGTCGAGATCGCAGAAATGATTGAAACTGTTCTATCCAACTTTGATAAACCAGAAGTTATCGCAGCTGTTCGCGAACGCGTTAACAAAACCATGGAGAAATATCCTATTTTCGCTGACTAATTTCATGCATATGTTTCTGAATCTCAGGATTCAGATAAAATAAATCATAAAAACCGCTCTTCTCTTTGAGGATAGAGCGGTTTTTTTGCTTCTTACATGAACCTTTGCATTTGTCCAAATGTTCTATAAGTAAAGAAAAATAGCTTTTCTGAAGTTAAGAAATAACCGGCCGGTATTATATATATACTCAAGAGGCTGTGTCTTATTCATAATGCTTTTAGCATAAGACACAACCTCTTTCTTATGAAATCTACCCTTACAAAGCGGGGGCAACGCTATAAACTCTGCAACAGTTAAGATGAAGTACATTGTATCTTTTTCAGAAACCGAGAATGGATTCCAGCCATTATTGTCAGATGGGAAGTCACAAGTGGTCTACACAACCCAAGAAGAAGCCGTAAATAGATATCAAAAAGAACTGGCTGAATGCAAATTTGAAAAATTAGCCATGCTCGATTTTGACCCAGTAGATGAAGAAGCAATTGGTAATGCTACCTTCCTTTCAGTGGTGGATTTCAGCGACCCCAAAAATCTTAAGCCAGTTGAAGTTTCAGATTACTTTTGGGTAAAAAAATAGGATTATACCCCATACTATATAAAAAAGCGATATGTACAAAATATTTAGTATATATCGCTTTCTTTTTTTAAATCGAATATTTATGGCTTTCGCTCATTTTTCTCCACTATATATATCACCACAGTGGCAAAGATATAAAAGACGAGGGCCGATATCGCTATTGATTCAACGCCTGCAGGAGTCATTCCATCGCCTCTGAAAGAAGATCCAATAGTAGACACTACTATAAAACACCAGAACAGCCATGCTGCCCATCTCTTAAAACCACCTACTGCAATAGAGTAGCAGATAGCACCGATTAGATAAATAGCCACTTCGACGGCTACTGCCCATACTGGATAATTCCAGAGTCCTAAACCAATCTTCATCGAATCCCCCCAAATAGGCAAATCGGGTCTATGCGATAGGAAATCGAGTATCCAATGCGAGAAGATGGCCGCGCCGAGCCACCACGCCACATCTCTGTGGCGTCTGAAGTAGGGAAATAGAAGTAAAATACCAACAATAACTAGACTGTAAAGCAAAGTCGAAACCATGCCATGCGAATAGGGCATATAAGAAAGATCCAAAGGATTTGAAGTGAGGTCATTATTTATATTCGCTCGCTCTACGCCACCCAAAATCAGTGTTCCCCAGATAATATCAGGTACTTGTACAGCGATAAAAAGTGCCCATAGCGGTACTTTCTTATCAATAGCCTTTATTATAAAAGCCGGTCCGTAATGTCCAATCAGCATAATCTTTTTAGGGCAAAAATAAAGCGTGCAAAGCTATGAGACATGACACATTTGTGTCATTAAAAGAGTTTCACATTATTCGCTTTCGAATACGTGTCAACGTCTGCCGCTCCATGCCTAGATAGGATGCTAGCTGAGAGATAGTAAGCCGCTTCATCAAATCAGGGTTCTCCTGCAGAAATCGCTTATACCTTTCTTCCCCGTTCTCGAAAATAAAGCTATCAATACGCTGCTGCTTATGATAAAGCTCTTGTTCGATAACTAACCGTAAATAATGTTCCATAGCTGCAAACCGGGCACAACAGATGCGTATATGCTCTAGTGGAATGTTGATCATCACTGTGGGCTCAATGCATTGAAAGGAATATTTGCTGGGTTCACTTCTCACTGTCGCTCCATAGTGAATCACATACCCACCTTCTTTAATAAAAGCCACATTAATCTCACTACCCTTCCTATCTATATAGTAGGCTCGCACCAGCCCACTTAGTACATATCCTGTTGATGTTTGGACATCACCTCTGTCAATACAATGGGCATTACGTTTATATCGGCTTATACACAAAGCCGATACATAATGGTCAATGGCCTCATCGGTAATACTCGGACTGACTCTGAGAATAGACTCTATATAGCGCGCTATCTCGTGTTCCATAATTTCCATATAGCAGCTTATAGCCTGTTCAACCAAGCTTGTAATTCCGCTATCATCTGTACTTTGTGCGCGAAATTATCACGTATGCCCCAACCATGTCCTCCAGTGGGATATATAAAGAGGGATGCTGGAATGCCTTTTTTCTGTAATCCTAGATAATAGTTCACACTATTGAGAGATGGCACTGCTTTATCATCATCACTGTGTGTGATGAATGCAGATGGTGTCAGTTCATCGACCTGCAATTCATTAGAGTATAGTTTTTCTAGTTCCTCAGAAGCCCCATTGCCCAGAAGATTGTCATGCGATCCCATGTGCGTATAGCTCTTGTTCATCGTGATCACAGGATAAAAAAGTATCTGAAACGCCGGACGCAGATCAGCTGGTGCTTTTGTAG